>JAGTQL010000106.1 GCA_018396555.1 Candidatus Bathyarchaeota archaeon
GAGATTAAGGTATATAATGCATCAATTCCTCTAATATTTATTATCTTTTTAAGCAATTTGATTTTAACAGTAGATTTATGAATTTAACAGTAGATTTATGTCTATTCTCTCTTGAAATTATTCTCCCAAAATTCTTGCCGTTCTTTTTTAATTTTTATAATTCTTCACATTTTATTATATTTAGTTGAGATATTTTAGTTGTATATAAAATTATATAACTTTTTTCAAGTCAAAACAGCTTTAGGATTTTTTGTGGTGTATATAATTCTACCTTTATCCTATAAGCCTTCTCCAGAATTTCCTCATCTGTTGTTATAAGTCCTGTGCCCATTTTCTCTGCTGTCGACACAATTAGTGAGTCATTTAAGCTTAATCCCATCTCTCGCAGCTCCCTCGACCTTAGGAGGATGGATGGTGAGTCGAGAGAAACAAACTTTACAGGCGTTTCTTCATGCATCAGCAAGCCTCTAAGGAGCTCATCGGCCATCCGGAGGTATATTTCAGGTTCCAGTACAATCTTTGCTATTCTGTGAATAGAACCGATGTATTCCTGGATTGAGAGGATGCTCATGAAACGCTCCAGCTTAGCCTCCTCCATTATCCTTTCAGACAGATCTTTCTCCTCACTCCCCTGGGGAAAGGTTAAGAAAACTATTAACATGGAGTCGAGGAAGACCTTCAAGCCTCCACCAGCAAAAAGTTTAATAGTCTGCCAATTTTAAATTTTTCTGGTATAAATCCATATGCATGCATATGGCAGAGTTGGCAGGAAGGGAGCCCTCTATCCACCTAAAAAATTACGGGAGGAGCTTGAGCTAAAAGAGGGGGACATGGTTAAATATATAGTTGAGGGTAACAGCCTACTCGTGGTAAAAATATCCAATCCTCTAGAAGTTGCCAGCAAATTCAACATATCATTTGATACAAAAATTGCAATGAGCATAATTAGTGAGATTGGAAGAGAAAGTGAAGGGGAGATTGAAGAAGAAATTTTAAAAACATTGAAGAATAAGATCTCTTAGTTAGTACAATATGATGAGATATAGTAATTGAAAGCCACATTCTTCAATACCATCAATTTAGCTCATCATCTAGAAGGGGGGACTTCCTGTCAAGTGATTTCTTTAAGCTTTTCTTATATAGCCTTCAATCTCTCATCCCCTAAAATATCCGACTTCCATTATACAGTTTATCTCTTAGGATTTCCGTCACTTTTATATGAAGAAAGTTTCATCAATTAAAAGAGAGTTAAGAGAATTAAAAATATTATTTTAATAGATGCTATTTAATTTTAAGCATAATTTATAAAAGATTGATGAAATATATGTTTTTATGATTTTTATTCATTAGAAGGGCATATTATTCATATTTCTTCCATATTTTAATTATTATAGAAATTTCAGGAGCCTTTTTATATAGATGATCATCAGCGGTTATAAGTTTTGTCTCATATTTTTCAGCTATTGCAATAAAGGCAGCATCATAAAAAGTTATATTTTTGCTCTTCGATAAATAGCATATATTCTTTAAAAGATCATCGTCTGAAAAGACATCTATAAGGTTTACCTTCAATTCCATAAATTTCTTGATGAAGATATATGCCTTTCCATGATCAATCTGCGGATGTTTCAAAAACACATTTCCCAACTCATATGTTAGCAATTTTGGAGCTAACAATTTTAAGTATCCACTCACATGCTCCTCGAAAATTTCTTTTGCCTTATCAGAATGATCCTCCTTTATGAAAAGCTTCGCGGCCACAGAGGTATCTATCACATAATTCACATTGTTTCCCTCATTTTACGTATAACCTCTACGCTGTTAAAACCCACCTCGGTTCCAGGAACCATGTTTGCCTCAACCCACCTTAACGCTTCCTCAGATTTTTTCCTCGCTAAAGCCTCTATCATAGCCTCCCTAGCGAACTCTGAGACCTTGAGCCCAAGCGCCTCTATCTCCCTTTTAACACTTTCAGGGATCCTAACGGCTACTACGACAGTACTATCCATATCCTTATTGTTTACATTAAACTAATATATAAATGTATTGCATCATTGTTTTTTGATGTTATTAAAATATAGAGAAGAAGATGTAAACATTTACATTGTCCATTATTATTACAAAACTATTTTATAATCAGAGAAGCGTATTCAGCACGTCCTAGCCAATGAAGTGAAGGTTCCAGTCGCAACAGGCGGAGCAGGAGGCAATCCTATCATAGAAGGCATTAAGAAACAAGTGGAGTGGCTTCCCTTCTTTAAACCTTTGGATCTTCTTCAAAATGTGCAGTCTGAATGTTTATTTTAAGGATCAGGTTTTTAGGTTTATTTTAATATGTTTTTAACTGGTGTAATTAATATCCTATTATTTTTATTTCTCTCATTGTTCTAAAATCTTCATCAAATGTGGCTATTTTTGATATTCCATTAGTTTTGCAGATGGCTATGCTTGTGCAATCGGTGAAGCTCAGTATAGGTTTCTCCTGATCTTTGAAGATCTTCCAGGCAATCCTGAAAGAATCTTCATCGACTCTAAGCATGAGAGTTGCATCAAGAAGTTTTTCGCCGAAGTCTACTACTAATGCTACATTTCTAATCTTGAATAACATGACCGTTAAAACCTCATCAAAGATATAATCCGTTATGATCGGCTTTCCATATAGCCCCTTTTCCAGGTCTCCTATGACTTTGAGAGCTTTAGCATGATTCAAATCGGATTTATTGAAGTAAGCTACTATAAGGCTTGAGTCGAGTAGGATCATCGTTTTTCTCCATATAGTATCTGGTCTATCTCGATACTGACCCTCTCAGTTCCTTCCCCCCAGTCGAAGGGTTTTATCTCCAGGAGGCTCGTCCTATGCTCGGTCTCCCTCTGCCTGATCCACATCTCCATAGCCTGGGTGAAGGCCTCGCCTAGCTTCATGCCCTCCTCCACCGCCTTGGCCTTAAACCTCCTGAAGACCTCTTCATTAAGACCTCGAATGGTTATATTCACACTTTTCACCATTTATAAACTTGTTAAACAAAATTTAAAGCTTTTGAGCCAAAAACCATAGCCTTTCTGAAACGTTAACCTCTACAGGCGTTTGCCTTTACTATTAATTCTAATTCTTCGCCTTATTCCAGTGAGGTCTCCCAAGACTATGTAAGAGTTGGAGGCAAGGCTGAGGCTGACTATCCGTTTGCTGATTTGATGAAGGATGGTATTAACCACCCTTCTCTCCTTGCTTCCAATCCTCTTCACCACTTGGGTTATACCTCTCTCCTGAAGCCTCCTACGAAGCCGGGCGTAATGGCGTCTAACTCCTCTAATTTCCCTACCGTAGAATTTTACTTTCTTTACGCTTTTTTGCCACAACACCGTTGTAGCGCAGACTCGCTCACTAAATCTACGGCTAGGATGGAGGAGCATTTTTGCATTGGTGGGTCTGGAAACTCGAAGGTGAGCACAGCAATGTAGAGGTCTTTTCTCCTTACGAGTTTACTCTCACATAGTTTCCCATTTGGGAATTCCCTATGAGGTTTTACTGGGACTCTAATGCCGCCTCTCACACCGTAAACGGGATTTTGAGAAACCAAAAAGCCCTAGCCCTCCTAAGGTTGATTAAATCGTTCCTCAGGCTGAGCGGATACTCTTTCCATTTGACTTTTCGATAGTATCTGAGAGCTTGTTGTTTGTTCGCTGAATATAGTGGAACAGCTCTATCACCTTTCAGAAAACGCTGAAGATTAGAGTATTCTCTATCCAGAATCTCCTTTTTACTTCGAGTCAGCCCAACAATGCCTGCTTGAATAGTCAGCCTCATAGTATCCTCTAAATACCTTTTTGAGAATCTAAGAGTTTATGCAATTCATCCCCACGCTTACGCATGGAGTCTTCTTGCGAGGTTAAGATAAAAAAATTGGGGAGTTTACCCCTCTTGGGGCTTTCAGCCTGCTATCTTCCTTGTTATCTGGATCACGCCTACGACCGCAGCCACGGCCGCTATGAGGGCTAGGATGACAGCGGCGTAGAGGGTTCCCGACATCGCCTCGACGGCTGACTTGGCTCCAGCAGCCGCTGTAGCTGCATCTGAGGCGCTCTTCTTAGCCGCTGCAACATCGCTCTTAATGGTGCTAGTCTCATTCTTCAGAGCTCCGAGGTCGGTCTTTAAGGCTCCGAGGTCGGTCTTCATTCCGGATATGTCTTCCGCCGTTGTAGGCTTTGGGCTTACCATGAAGGTTTTGAGGGCTGTTCCCGAGCCTTCATATTTTTCTGATTCGTGGCTTGCGCTGACTACCAGTGCGTATGTCCCCAGTTTAGCTGTCGAGGGCACGGATAGGGTTATCTTGAATAGGCCCGTCGCTCCCGCCACCTTGCTAACTGTCGCTGTCAGGGCTGTGGGCCCATAGACGCTTGGAGCCGTGAGGTTCGCCTCTACGGCCTTTCCTTGATATGATGTTAGGACATAGAGTTCAGCCGTGTCTCCGAGGTAGTAGACTGACCCGACGTCAACCGATACTTCGAGGGTTATGGCTGTTTTAGGTGGAACCACCGGTTTGCCGACGAACTCGAATGTTGCGCTGTTGGTTGTCCCCTTATAGGTGGCCTGAACCGTCCAGATCCCGGATGGGTCTTCGTCCCTGAATACCATAACCGTCGTGGAGTATGTGCCATCGGCGGCTGGGGTAGCCTGGCCGAAGGCCTTAGGCTCCATCAACGGGCTGTAGACTATTATGCTCACATCCTGGCCTGCCTCGACGGGGGAGACCACCCCCCTGACCACTAGGGACTCTCCTGGCTTGTATGAAGTCTTATCCGTTGTGACCGTCACCGTCACTGCGTATGCATAGACGGGGAGGAGCATTAGAAGCATCAGCGCCGTCAACGCGACTCCATTCTTTTTCAGGTTCATCTTCGCTGCCCCCGGGGGTCTATGAGATGGTGATGGTGAACGTCGTTGGTGGAGCTAAAGCTGTCGGTGTGGTCAGGCTGCTCCAGACGTAGATCGTAACAGTGTATGTTCCGGCAGATGGCACTCCTAGGAAGGCAACAGGGACGCTCTTTGTGGCTCCAG
>JAGTQL010000105.1 GCA_018396555.1 Candidatus Bathyarchaeota archaeon
GAAAAGGTTTACGACTTTTACACTGCAATGCTGGCATATTTAAGCCCTAAGAAGGCGTAAGTTCTAAATAAAGGTTTCTAGGTAAGGCAGAGGCGTAAAATGGCATATCCAGTAAGCCTGATGAGCCGCAAAATCTTATTTATAAGCGTAGAACGAATGAATTAACGAAACAAATTATATTTGAATTCTCTCTCCCCTCTCATTATATCTGACTTTTCCAAGATAATTTTTCATCTTTCTCATTTGCGCCTCGCTGAAAACCGGGCCATCCCTGCAAACTCTGTATCCTCCTATTACGCAACTCCCGCATATTCCTATTGCGCATCTTATATAGCGTTCTAGGCTGGCCTGCATATCAACCGAATACTGCTCAGTAATTTCGTAGATCTTGCGGATCATCCCCTCCGGACCGCAAGCATATACCACATCAAATTTTTCTCTATGTAGCATTTCTTCTACAAGGTCGGTTATAAGCCCTTTAATCCCATAGCTTCCATCCTCAGTTGTGAAAAAAACCTTAATGCTTTTATTATGCAACTTAGGTAAACTTGTCAGTTCCTCTAAGAAAACTATTTTATTTTTTGTCTCAGCTCCTTCAATTACGGTTGCTCCAACGCCCATCTTGAGGACTCTATTTGTGAGCATTAACAGCGGCGCCATTCCTGTTCCGCCGCCGATAATAAGGGCTCTCTTTCCGTAAATTTCAAACTTGTTTCCAAAGGGACCTCTGACTCCTATTAAATCGTTAACCCCCATGCTGTTAAGCGCTTTGGTTGCATCACCAACCTCGGCAACGGTTACTGATACTGAGCCATCTGGGTGAACTGATGAGATGCTTAATGGTATCTCATCAACCCCTGGAATCCAGACCATAATGAACTGTCCCGGGTCAGCTGAGGAGGACAATTCATCCTTGAAGGTTATGGTTTTAACGTAAGGGTTTTCCGGCTTAATCCGTAAGATCCTAACTACCCTTAATGCGTTATTTTTTATGTGCCAATCCGACAATTTCCTTAACGCTCCTAAAGCCTTTTCTCTCCAAGTAGACGCATAAGCCATCACATATGGATTTAAACACTGATAAACCTTCTAGAGCTATGGCTGAACCTATTTGAACTGCCGATGCCCCAGCTAACATGAATTCGACAGCATCCATCCATGTTCTTATCCCGCCGCATCCGATTATTGGGATATCAACCGCCCTGTAGATTTCATAAATACATCGGACCGCTATAGGCTTAATAGCTGCCCCTGATAAACCGCCAAACTTATTCGCCAAGATGGGCATGCAAGTTTCAATATCTATAGCCATGGCTCTTATGGTGTTTATCGCTGTTATAGCATCCGCGCCCGCTGAAGCGGCCGCCTCAGCAAGCACATTTATGCTGGCAGTGTTAGGAGTTAACTTTGCGAAAACAGGCCTATTGATGGATCCCTTAACCAGCCTAACAACGCGCTTAACCATTTCCGGATCCTGGCCGATCTCGCTTCCAGTTCCCTTAACATGTGGACATGAGAGGGGAAGTTCAATGGCATTTGCTCCAGCATCACACGCAATCTCAGCGGCTTCAGCATATTCCTCTGGTGAAAAACCAAATACGCTGACCACTAGAGGAATCCTCAAGTCTCTTAAATCCTTTATCTCCTCAGCAAACTTGTATATGCCCGGGTTTGGTAATCCGATGGCGTTCAGTAATCCGCAGTCAACCTGGACGAGTGTGGGGTTGGGGTAGCCGCTGCTAGGCTTCAGCCCAACAGATTTCGTCACAACCGCTCCAGCGCCGGAGTCGGCAACTTCCTTTAACATGCTGGCTGAAGAGCCCAGGATTCCGGACGCAAGCATAGTTGGGTTCGGCATAATTAGGCCAGATATTTCAGTTCTGAGAATAGGCGTGTTTCTGTTATAATCCTCCATTTTAAAAGCCATCCTCGACTTTAAAAACTATTTTCTCTGCGTCAATATTAGTTTTATCTAGCAAATACATATTTAATGGGACGCTACTTTATAGAATAGAGTGGTGCGGTGGAAGATTTGAAAGCTTTCATAATATCGAGCGTTATAGGGATTTTCGGGCTAAACGAAAATGGGGGAATATTGGATAAAGAAGCTTTTCCGAGGGATGCTGCTAAAGCAGCCGAGAAGCTGTTTGAAGTCGAGCAGGGAAAACTTGTGCCGGAAATAAGAAACCTAGTGGAGAGGCTGAGAGGGAAGAACTATGAGGTTTTCATCTTTGAGAGCCCAGAAATAGCTAATGCTGCGAAAAAAGAGCTTAATGTTGAGGCTGAATCTGGAAATTTAATTGAATTAAGCGGCAAGATTCGCGAAAAAACCGGTGAGATAGGTGTTGAACTAGGCTTCTTTAGGAAGCCAACAGAAATATCACGTTGGACAAGGGAAGTGACGATTGTACTCTCAAAGCTTAGGATTAAAAGGGCCACTGAGAAGAGAGATTTACTTATAGTTCAAGCGATTGAGTCCCTAGATGATTTAGATCAGACATTAAATCTTTTTATGAGCAGGTTAAGGGAATGGTATGGGGTTCACTTCCCAGAGCTCAGCCGCCTAATAGATAAGCATGAAACATATGCTAGGCTGGTGTATACGCTTGGGCATAGGGGAAACTTCACCGTTGAAAGGCTTGAGAAGGAAGGTTTCCCGAGGAATAAAGCCATGCAGATAGCGCAGTCAGCAGAATCATCGATGGGTGCAGATATGCAAGATATTGATATTGAGCAGGTTCAAAGGATCTCAAAGAACACTCTGCAACTTTATGAAGCCAGATCAAGCCTGGAGAAATATATTGACGCATTAGTTGAAGATGTTGCGCCAAACCTGAAAGCCGTTGCCGGATCATCTATCGGTGCTAGACTGATAGCGCTTGCAGGTGGGCTTGAAAACTTAGCTAAGATGCCTGCCAGCACTGTTCAGGTTTTAGGTGCTGAAAAGGCGCTTTTCAGGTCCCTTACAACCGGATCTAAGCCACCTAAACATGGAATAATCTTTCAGCATGCGCTAATCTATAGGTCTAAGCGTTGGCTTAGGGGAAAAATAGCCAGAGCTTTAGCCGGCAAGCTCGCGATAGCTGCTAGGACGGATGCTTTTACGGGGAACTACATAGGCGATAAGCTTAGGGAGGAGCTGCAGAGGAGGGTTGAGGAGATAGAAAAGAAGTATCCTGAGCCTAGGCCGAAAATTAAAAGGGTCGCGAAAAAACCTAAGAAATCGAAATCTAGAAGATGAATGGGGAGGTTAGGGTTACATGACAGTTAAGATTGAGCCTATGTCCCAATTTAACGGGGTTTATCAGGTAATCCTTGAGGATGGAAGCCGAAGGATTGCTTCGAGAAATTTGGCGCCCGGCAGAGATGTTTACGGCGAACGCCTAATAAAACATAAAGATGAAGAGTATAGGCTTTGGGATCCGTATAGGAGTAAGATTTCTGCCGCCATTCTGAAGGGCCTAAAAGCTCTGCCCATTAAGGATGGAAGTAAAGTCCTCTATCTGGGAGCTGCCTCAGGTACGACGGCAAGCCATGTATCGGACATTGTGGGTGAAAATGGGCATGTTTTCTGCATAGAATTTGCCCCTAGACCGCTTAAGGAGCTCATAGATAACGTATGCAGATTCCGACCTAATATGTCGCCAATTTTAGCGGATGCCAGATTGCCGGAGAAATACGTGAACATAGTTGAGAAGGTCGATGTAATATATTGCGACATAGCCCAGCCTGAGCAGGCGCAAATACTTATAAACAATGCGAAGATATTCCTAAAGTCTGATGGGTGGATAATGCTGGCCATAAAAGCCAGAAGCATAGATGTCACGAAGGAGCCGAGCGAAGTCTATAAGAAAGAGATCGCCATACTTGAGAAAAATGGCTTTCAAATACATCAGGTTATCCATTTGGAACCATACGATAAGGATCATGCCATGATTTTAGCTCAATACGCGCCCAAACGATGGCAGGGTGAAGATTAGCTGCTGAAGAAACGTTTATGCTCCCGCGTGATGTAGATCTCTATTGCAACCATAACGACGATTGATCCTATATTCGTCAAAATTCTTCTGCAGATTCACAATGCTGATTTTACAGCACCCTCGTTGTTAATAATTCTGATAATTCTTTTTAGAATCTCAAGATTTTCATTAATTGAGGAGTTTTTTAGGTGAGCTTCCTTCAGATTTTTAAAGCCCATGTATTTCAAAAGCCCCTTCACTGAGGGATGAGAAAGAATTGATTCTGAGAACCTAATCTGCAGCATCGCTGATTCGTAATCCCCATTTTTTAAGCAATCTTTAGCGCTGAGAGCTTCGGTTTTTGCCTTCTCGATTAAGTCCGAAACCCAATGTTCCTTAAGCTTCCCGGAAGCCATCTCCAACATGCCTAAAAGGTTAGCGAGAGAATCTTCTACGTCGCTCCTGTCTAATCCATGTAATTCATGAATCTCACGAAACACGTTGTAGAAGACGGGATTTTTGACGCGGAGATGCGGAAGAAACAGTCTAGGCGTATTTATCTCCGGCACATTTTCATTCAAAAGTAGGGCTCTGGCAACATTGATTGAGGCGCCGAAGAGTTCATCTTCAGCAAGTTGGAAGCGTCCTCTTTGAAGAAAATCTTCAGCGCGGTTTATTTCCGTATGAGCCTTATTCAGCATCTCTTTTACGTAGGATAAGGGGATTCTGGAGTTGTATGCATCGATTCTAAGTTGACCTAGCAGCCTCTTTGGGTCGTAAAAGATTTCTCCGGTCCTCAATGCCTGCAGGCGAAACATATCGAATAGAATCCTTCCCCCTCCGCCGCAGAATGGCGGCATAAATATTTCTATGGGCGCCCTATAGACCTCAAGTTTTAAGCCGTCAACCTCCCCTATCTCCCTAAGGTATATGCCGCCATCTTTAAGTAACAGAACATCTATATCGCTATTTTCATGCAGTTTTCCCTTAGCGAAGCTGCCGAAAACAGCTATGCCTAAAACTTCCCTATTTTGAGACTCACGGCTCACGAATTTATGGATCGAGTTTAAAGCGTTTTTAAACGAACCCATAATTCAA
>JAGTQL010000108.1:0-396 GCA_018396555.1 Candidatus Bathyarchaeota archaeon
TTGGCACCTACCTTGTTAACTATTACGATAATAACCTCCTTCTTCTTTTTTCCTTATTTTTAGCCGGATTGATTCCAATCTTAATTGTTTTCGATATAATTGAAGAAAAGCTGTATCCGTTGGCTGTATTTGTGGTTTCTATTTTTCTCCTATACCATACTTCATTGATCTCTGAGCATATATGGGGATGGGATGTTCAGTTAGAATACTATTTTTCAAAACTCGTGCTTATGAATGGCTGGTGGAACCCGAGTATTTATGGATCAATTAATGGAATGCCAGCCATAGTGCTCTTAGCTCCAAGCTATGCGGCTCTTTGTAGCATCGACTTAGTTTGGGTCTTCAAGATAATATATCCTATACTTTTCTCCTTTGTGCCTCGTCAATTGAAGCATA
>JAGTQL010000108.1:421-984 GCA_018396555.1 Candidatus Bathyarchaeota archaeon
AGCTTCAGTTCTTGCTTGCTTCTTTTTCATGTTCACAACACCCTTTTACTCTACTATGCTTCAATTGGCGAGGCAGCAGATTGCTGAGCTTTTTCTCGTCTTGATGCTTTTAGCTGTTGTAACTGAAGGTTTGAAGGGGATCTATAAATCTCTGTTCCTCGTAATTTTTGGCATTTCGCTAGTGATGTCACATTACGGTACAGCATATCTTTTCATGCTTATTCTGATCGCATACTTTGCCGCTCTGCTAATCGCTCGCTCGCAGATCTTTCGTTTTTATAGGCAAAGCTCGTTTATCAATCTGAATAGTTCAACGCTTCGATTACCTTTCATCGCACTGTATGTAGCAACCACCTTAGCATGGTACATGTACATTGCAGGCTCCCATCCATTTATAACTCTAATACATTCAGCTCGGATAATCTTCGAAGAATTTATCAATCCTTACTATTCAGATGCGTTTCAACTAATCATAAGAGGCGCGGTTTCCCCACTGCATAATGTAACAAAAATGCTTTATCACGTTACGCAACTTCTTACAGTCATTGGCATTCTTGATTTAT
>JAGTQL010000108.1:1049-4900 GCA_018396555.1 Candidatus Bathyarchaeota archaeon
AGCGTATGGGTTGCCTCGGGAATTTTCCCCTACTACGGTTTCGACTTCACTAGAGTTTATCACATAACGCTAATCGTGCTATCGCTATTCTGCATAGCTGGCGCATTTACGGCTGCAGAATTTTTAGGCTCGTTGACAAGGAAAAAGCTTAACATAACGCCTTCACAGACTTTGAAAATCATTTCCATTTTTCTTTGCATTTTTCTGTTTTTTAACTCCGGCTGGGTTTACGAAATAGCAAAAGATAATCCCACTTCAATTGCCCTTAGCAGTATTGACTATCCGTGCTTTAATGATCAAGAAGTCGCTGGAGCAAGGTGGTTGCATACATTTATGCATGAGGGAAAGATTTACGCAGACGATTATCGATGGTTGTTAATCATAGGATTCGAAGGATATCCATATACTTGGTATGGCGATTATAAGTCTCAACATCCAACTAATCTTTTCATTTTCTTGGGTACCTTTAATGTAAGAAATGGCACTTTATTGAAAACGCATCAGGTTGGCCCGAGAATATCTATAAAAGAATATGTAGAAACATCCGAAATACTTGAAGGCCAAAGCAAAATATACGATAGTGGTGGTGCACAAATCTTTCTAAAACATTGATAGAATGATGGCAAATGAATGCATCTAGGGCTTCAATTATAATCCTTAACTGGAATGGATGGAGAGACACCGCAGAATGTCTGGAGTCTGTGTATAGAATAGACTATCCGAACTATGATGTCATTGTAGTCGACAACGGTTCCAGAGACGACTCAATAAAGAGGATCAAGGAATACTGCCTTGGAGAGGTTAAGGTTGAATCAAAGTTCTTCGAGTGTGAAGCGAGCAATAAACCATTGAAGGTCTTTGAAATCTCCCAAGATGAAGCGGGGAGTTTTAACCCTCAACTTTATGAGAGGTGCAGGGTTAACAAAAAGGTTATTCTAATCAAGAATAAGAAAAACTATGGCTTTGCTGGAGGAAACAACATAGGCATAAAGTTCGCATTGAATTTTTTAAAACCAGAGTACATCTTGCTCCTAAATAACGATACCGTAGTCTCCGAAAATCTTTTAAAAGAGCTGGTAAAGACCGCGGAAAATGATAGGAAAATAGGAATTGTTGGGCCAAAGATTTACTTTTACGATTACAAGGGTAGAAGCGATGTTATCTCTTTTACTGGAGAAGACTTAATTCCATGGAAAGGAACAGGGCAAAGATATGGTAGCGGAGAAATGGATGATGGACGATGGGATAAGCCCATGGAGCTGGATAGAATTGAAGGTTCGTGTATGCTCATAAGAAAGGATGTTTTTGAGAGAGTTGGCTTTTTTGATGAGATATATTTCTGCTATTACGAAGAAACGGATTTCTGCATTAGAGCCAAAAGAGTAGGCTTTAAAATTAAATATTGTCCGACTGCAAGGATTTGGCACAAAGTTGCTGCATCTACAGGTGGTAGGGAAAGTCCGAAACGAATTTACTTTTTAACAAGAAATAGAATAATCTTCATTAGAAAGAATTTCCCCAACCATCTTTGGAAGCATTTTCTCTACATAATCTTTTATGAGATTTGGCATAGACTTGGAGTATCTCTACTTTATAGAAGGGATCCCAAAGCGTTATGGTATTACTTAACAGGCTTAATCGATGGCTATAAAGCCCTGATTAAACGTAAAATTGTAAAGGGATGGCTATGATCAACAAAGCTCTTAGATCCATGCTTGGAAAGTTTACTAAACATTGCTTTACAGAATGGGAAAGGTTAGGGCTTCACATTTTACCCGTAAGCTATTATTCGCCAATACCTGAAATGAGAAAATTGCGAGACGATATATGGAAGTGTTCTTATGATCTGATTGGAATAAGCATGAATGAAGATTCTCAGCTTAAGCTGCTACAAGATTTTTCCTCGCTTTACGGTAACGAGTTCAACAATCTGCCACTGAATGAGACTTCGGAAATTCGTTATTACGTTTACAACGGCAATTTCGGAGCTGTGGATGGAGAAATTTATTACAGCATGATTCGTCACTTTAAGCCAAGGAAAATTATCGAGGTTGGAGCGGGCTTCTCTACACTGTTGGCGATCGAAGCCATTATGAAAAACAAAGAAGAAGGATATAACTGCGAGCTTATGGGTATCGACCCCTATCCCTCTGAAACTTTGATGAAAGCCTTCCAGACCTACAGAAACTCTATAAGATTTTCGCTCATAGAAAGGGAAGTTCAGGAGCTGGAGCCATCTATGCTCACTACATTAGGGGAGAACGACATCCTATTCATAGATTCAACGCATGTCGTTAGGATTGGAGGCGACGTAGTCTACTTATACCTTAGAGTTCTGCCAAGGCTAAACAAGGGAGTTTTAATACATTCTCACGACGTATTTCTGCCGTTGGAGTATCCGAAAGAATGGGTTTTCAAAATGCATAGGTTCTGGAGCGAACAGTACCTCTTACAGGGCTTCCTGACGTTCAATAATAACTTTGAAGTCGTTTGGGCTGGAAGCTACATGAACCTAAAATACCCAGATAAACTGGAGGCAGCACTCAGATCGTATAAGAGGGGCGAGACTTTCCCTGGAAGCTTCTGGATAAGAAGAATAAGATAACGGAGTGTACTGCGCTTGAGATTAGAAATAGATCACGTAGCTAACTCGGAAAAAGAGGCATATAGGATTATAACGCAGATCCCCTTTGCTGTCTAGGGCTCTTCGAATAATGCTGTTGAGACGCTTTGGGTCGAGACTTTGAAGCACACAGGAAAGCCCTTCCACGAAATATACCGCTTCACGTTATTGCTCCTTGCATACATTGCGAAATGATTGCCACATAAATAATGTTGAAAGGAATATGGCTTTCAAATTGTTTAGACTTCTATATAGGATAACTCCTCCATTTCTAAGAAAACCTGCATACTCTAATGTGATGAAATTATGTAGCCCGATAATTCTTTATAAGATGAAGAGAGAAATCAAGAGAATCAATAATATTTATGGTGCTGTTGAGTTTGCTTTCTCTTTTCAATACCTTACTTTTTCCATTAAACCGGCTCAAGTTGAATATGAAATCATCAAACTGTTAGAAATTGTTAAGGAGTTGGAGCCTAAACTAATCCTTGAAATTGGAACCGCTGGAGGGGGGACGCTGTTTCTCTTTTCCCGCATAGCTGATCCTGAAGCTACTATTCTAAGCATCGATCTTCCAGGTGGGGCTTTTGGAGGAGGCTACCCTGAATGGAAAATGTCTTTATTTCAAGGCTTCGCTAAAAATGGACAAAAAATTAAATTATTGAGAGCTGATTCCCATGATCTGAACACCTTAAGGAGAGTTAAGGAGATTCTAGGAGATGCCCTCCTAGATTTCCTATTCATAGATGGGGATCACACGTATGAAGGCGTTAAGAGGGACTTCGAGATGTACTCACCGCTAGTTAGGAAGGGAGGCATAATAGCTTTCCATGACATAGTTTCCGGCCCTCCCGAAAATGTAGGTGGCGTGCCAGAATTTTGGAACGAAATTAAAAGTGGCTACAGGCATCTAGAAGTCGTTAAGGATTGGAATCAAGGTGGCTATGGAATAGGCGTCCTCTATGTATAGCAAATAAATTCTTCATTGAACTTTTTACCCAACAAAAATTCATAAACTGATAAATTGATGGGAATTATGAAAGGTATTATTCTTCACGGCGGTGCTGGAACAAGGCTTAGGCCGTTGACGTTCAGCGGCCCTAAGCAGCTCATACCAGTAGCCAACAAGCCCATTAGCCAGTACGTCCTAGAGGATCTTAGAGATTCAGGCATCAAGGACATAGCGATAGTACTTGGTGAGACATATCCAGAATTGGTTCGAGAACAC
>JAGTQL010000018.1:0-15350 GCA_018396555.1 Candidatus Bathyarchaeota archaeon
TAATATGAGCATGCTATTTCGCAGAAAAGGCATCCGGTGCACCTTGAGGGGTTGTATAAGAGAACTTTTTGTTCTTCAACATTGAGTTGGCTCAAGATCTTTCCCTCAATCTTTTAAATTAGGTATAATTTAAGGAATTAGTATTTAGATTTTTCTCTAAAAATTTATAGCGGTATTTGCTCTATTTCATCACTTTGAAATTTAATTCAATTTTGAAGTAAATATGACAAGAAAACTCTTAAATAGATCTATCCCCACTCAGATTTAAAAGGCAATGTTTAAGAGTGCTTTAACCCAACTACTTGAGGTGGGGGTCTTGTCGAAAGAGGATAGACGTCTATTAATTCTTGAACGGGAAATAAAAGTCCGAATGTATCAGAAAAGCGCTCTTCTTGAAATATTACATTTGGCGCATGAGCTTTATGGTTACTTTGATAAGGATCTGCTTAACTATATTTCTGAACGTTTGAGCCTTCCGCCGAGCCATGTTTATGGGGTTGCATCTTTTTATCACCTTTTCAAATTGAAAAAGCCTGGTGAGCATGTAGTCTCCGCATGTATGGGAACAGCATGCTATGTAAGCGGTGTTGAAGAAATAATCTCAGCTGTTGAAAGAGAGTTTAATGTTAAGCGCGGCGGATCAACAGCTGATGGAAAACTATCGCTTTTTATAACGCGCTGTATAGGAGCATGCGCAATGGCTCCAAACATGATCGTTGACAATGAAGTTATTGGAAAGGCAACCAGTGAGACTGTTTTAAAAAGGATAAAAGATATAATTGGAGGATAGTTTTTGAAGCCGGAAGATATTTTAAGAACAGCGAGGGAGGAAGCTGAAAAACAGGGATTTTACAAATACAGGATAAATATCTGCTGCTCTAGCGGATGTTTGCCGTTCGGCGCATTAAACTTGTTAAAGGCCTTTGAGAACGCTGTTAAAGAGTTTGGCGTTGAGAGCGAATGTAAAGTTGCCAGAACCGGATGCCCGGGAACATGCTCAGTCGGCCCAGTTGTTCTTGTAGAGCCGGGCGGATACATATATCAAAATGTGACCCCGGAAAAAGCCAGAGAGATAGTTAAGAGCCATATAGTTGCGGGGATCCCGGTGAAAGAATACTTATATGCGAATGAAGCTTTTTTCAAGAAGCAACTTAGGCTGGTCCTAAGAAACGCTGGTAAAATAAATCCCATGAGAATAGAGGATTACATTGCCGCTGGGGGATATCAAGCGCTTATCAAGTGCCTAACTAAGATGACGCCGAAGGAGGTTATAGACGAAGTCATCGCAAGCGGTTTAAGAGGAAGAGGAGGCGCCGGATTCCCCACAGGGCAGAAATGGAACTTCGTCGCCAGAGAAAAGAATGCGCTGAAATATGTTGTCGCAAACCTAGATGAAGGTGACCCCGGAGTCTTCGCGAACAGAACCCTTGCTGAAGCCGATCCGCACTCGATAATTGAGGGAACGATCATATCTGCTTACGCTGTTGGCGCCGAGTACGGATATATTTACGTGAGGGCTGAATACCCGCTAGCCGTTAACACCTTAAGGGAAGCCTTAAAGCAGGCTAAAGCAATGAACCTCATTGGCAAGAATATTCTTGAAAGCGGGTTCAATTTTAATATTGAGCTAAGGCTGGGAGCAGGCGCATTTATTGCCGGCGAAGAAACAGGCATACTTGCATCTATAGAAGGACGGAGAGCTACGCCTCGCCCGCGTCCACCATACCCGGCTACCTCAGGTCTATGGGGAAAACCGACGCTTATAAATAATGTTGAAACCTTAGCAAATGTGCCGCTCATAATTCTTAATGGCGGAGACTGGTTTGCAAAGATTGGAACACCTAAATGCGCTGGAACAAAATGTTTCTCGCTTACCGGTAAAGTGAACAACCCTGGACTTATCGAGGTTCCGATGGGGATCACGTTAAGGGAGGTTATTTTCGAAATAGGCGGCGGGATTCTCGGAGGCAGAAAATTTAAGGCCCTCCTAGTCGGCGGACCTTCAGGGGGATGCTTACCGGAAAGCATGCTTGATCTCCCAATAGATTACGAATCTCTCACTAAGGCCGGAGCCATAATGGGTTCAGGTGGAATAGTTGTAATTGACGATACGGCATGTATGGTTGATACAGCATGGTTCTTCACAGACTTCTGTGTTGATGAATCTTGCGGTAGATGTGTTCCATGCAGGGTTGGCTTGTTAAAAATAAGAAACATTCTTGAGAGGATTATGAAGGGTGAGGGAAAAATGGATGATATTGACTTGCTGGAGGAGTTAGGTGTATATGTGAGGGATGCAAGCTTATGTGGTCTTGGACAAACAGCTCCAAATCCCACTTTAACAACGCTACGTTACTTCAGAGATGAATATGTCGCGCATATATCTGAAAAAAGGTGCCCAGCCGGAAAATGCTTCAAAGAGCCCGCGTCTATGGAGGTTAAAGAATGAGTGTTTCCAGCCCTGTTAAAATTAAAATCGACGGCGTGGAAGTCACCACTTACGAAGGGGACACGATCTTAAGCGCTGCCAAAAGGGCAGGCATCTATATTCCAACTCTATGCTATCTGGATGGCTTAAGCAGTTACGGCGGCTGCCGCCTATGCATCGTCGAGGTTAAGGGTTCGCCTAAGTTGTTTCCATCCTGCACAACGCCCGTTAGTAATGGCATAGAAATAATCACAAACTCTGAAAAACTGAGAAAATTTAGAAAGTTAACGCTGGAGCTCATTTTATCTGAGAAGCCTCACATATGTTCAATATGCGTTGCAAATGGGCATTGTGAGCTCCAAGATCTCGCTAAAGAGTTTGGCGTGGATCATTTGAGGATTGAGCGTGAATGGACTGCGCATAAGATCGATTTAACGCACGATTTCCTGGTTATAGACCATAATAGGTGTATTCTATGCGCCCGCTGCATCAGGGCTTGCGATGAAATTGAGGGGGTTCATGTTTTAGATATGAAGATGAGGGGGAAGGATTCGCAGGTTATAATAGACATGGATGAAGATTGGGCTTCATCTAGGTCATGCACATCCTGCCGTAAATGCGCTATGGTATGCCCGGTTGGAGCGATATACGTTAGGGACAAGCCTTTCTCTGAGATTAAAGATAAAGAGATAGCCAAATTCATCCTATCAAGAAGGGGATCATGATGGGTGATCTTAGAAAAATTAATTTTGCAACCGTTTGGCTTAGCGGATGTTCAGGATGCCACATGTCATTTCTCGATCAAGATGAGAAGATAGTGGATCTAGCTCAAAAAATCCAATTGGCCTATAGCCCACTTATGGACGCTAAAATCTTCCCTGAAAATGTTGATGTAACCGTTGTTGAGGGGGCTATTGGAAATGAGGAGCAGCTAAACCTCATCAAAAAGATTAGGGAGCATACGAAAATCCTCATCGCAATCGGTGACTGCGCAGTAACCGGAAATATGGTGACACTTAGAAATGTCCTAGACAATGGGGCGGGCGCAATTCTCAAAAGGGCCTACATTGAAACTGCCACTGAAAATCCTCAGATCCCAAATGATGTTCCGAAACTCTTGGAGCAAGCCCGCCCATTAAATGAGATTGTTAGGGTTGATTACTTTATTCCCGGATGTCCCCCCTCAGCTGATCTGATAAATTACGTGTTAACGGAGATCATGGCCGGTAGAACCCCGAACATGGAGGGAAAAGCAAAATATGGATGAAAAGACGATAGAGGTAAACCCTATTACAAGAATTGAAGGGCATGCTAGAGTAACAATACACCTATCTGACGATGGAGCCGTTAAGGAGGCCAGGTTTCATGTAACTGACTTCCGAGGTTTCGAAAAAATCTGCGAGGGAAGACCCTTCTATGAAATGCCGGGCATAATGTCCAGGATATGCGGAATTTGCCCGGTAAGCCACCTGCTAGCGTCAGCGAAGGCATGTGATGAAATATTGGCAGTCAACATACCTGAAGCAGCGGTTCTATTAAGGCGTTTAATGCATATTGGGCAGATAATTCAGTCCCACGCGTTAAGCTTCTTTTATCTCTCCGCACCAGACTTTCTTATTTGTGTGGACGCTGACCCATCAAAGAGAAATATTTTCGGCTTAATAGAGAAGTATCCTGACGTAGCCAAGCAGGGAATAAAACTTAGGTCCTTTGGCCAGAAGATAATTGAGTATTTGGCAGGCAGAAGAATCCACTCAAGTGAGTGGATTGTGCCAGGTGGGGTTAGGACGCCGCTCTCCAAGGAGAAAAGCGACAGAATTAGAAGCGAATATGATAGCGCCATGAAAATAGCATCTGAAAACATTCTGAGATTTAAGGATATCTTGGAAAAATTAAGCGGTGAACTGGAGAACCTTGGGGATTTCCCAACGTACTATATGGGCTTGGTTACCTCTAAAGGCGACCTGGAGCATTACGATGGATGGATAAGAATTGTTGACTGCAATGGACAAGTCATAGCGGGCCATCTGGATCCGAAAAAATACTACGAATATATCGGCGAGTCTGTTGAACCATGGTCCTACATGAAGTTTCCATATTATAAGCCACTAGGCTACCCGGATGGAATCTATAGGGTTGGACCCTTAGCAAGACTTAACGTAGCTTCCAAGTGCGGCACACCCCTAGCCGATGGGGAGCTTAAGGAATTTAGAAAGCTGGGAAGAAATGGCGTGGTTCAGAACACATTCCTATATCACTACGCACGATTAATCGAGATATTGTTCTGCATAGAGAAAGTTGAGGAGATACTTGATAACCCGGAAACTTACTCCGAAAACATTTGGGCTAGGGCGTCCGTTAACAGATATGAAGGCGTCGGCGTTGCCGAGGCTCCTAGGGGCACACTTATACATCACTATAAGACTGATAAGTATGGAATAGTCAAGCGGTCCAACCTGATAATCGCAACAGAGCACAATAACCTCGCATACAACATGGCTATAACTCAGGTAGCTAAGAAGTACATTAGAGACGAGACGATAAACGAGGGATTACTGAATAGGGTTGAGGCAATCATAAGGGCATTGGATCCATGCCTTAGCTGTGCAACGCACACGTGGAACAGTATAGCCCTAGACGTCATACTCTATGATTCAAAAGGAAAAATTTTGGATAGAGTAACAAGGTAATTTTAAATCTTAAAATTTTTACCATTAAAGCGGTATCTTTTCGTTGAAATCTTTACAGTTACCCTTTCTGCTTTAAAAGTTATAATATGCGCTATGTGCTTAACGTATGCTGTGGGAGAGAGAACATGGGCGAAATATTATTAAAGAGTTTTCCCACTATTCTTCGCTTAGGAGATTCACGTCTGCCCTGATAGAGGAGTTAAGTGATGACGCATAGAGTTAGATCTCTGAGCAGCAGAAGCATCATACTACATGTTCCATGCATATTATTTGCTGTCTTAATCCAATATGCGTTAATTGAATCATTTGCTTATGCAGGTCTAGAAGAAATAGTTTTGCTGGAAATCCCCATTGGAGGTGGCTTTCAGATAGGCATCCTCTTTCATCTTATCCCGCTAAATGTTATTTTAGTGCTTTATTACAGCTGGATTTATTTAATGAGATATAGAACTGTAGGATTAACTGAGGCGGCACGCCGTAAGACTGCCGCAGAGCCTAAAGCGGCTAAGAAAGTAGAATCGCCAAAAAACATCATTCGTCGCTTATGGTCCGATTTTACGATCCCTATGGGTATTACAGCGTTTTTCGCCCTTCTACTTTTAACCTCATTCGCATTGCTTTGTCCTTCTGTTCTAAACAATTTTGCCGCAAGCCTCTATCGTGGAAACAATATTTTTAGAGGCTTAATTTCATGGTTCTTCCAGATAAACTCTTCCTTAATGGGCGCTGTAGGCTTGCTCGCTGCATCCTTCAGGATTAGCTTAGAATCTTCACTTAAACCAGCTATAAAATCTATTTTAGGGCTTGATCTCGCATGGAAATACCTATTATGTCAGAATACTGCAGCTTGGGCAACCGTCCTCTACATGTTAGCATACGTCAAATACTATGGGATTAGGAGGAGGCGTTAGTAACTCAGAATATTCCCTCCTGCTCGGCAACTTTCCTTATGGACTCTTCTTTAGTTAAGCCCTCCTTTTGGTACTCATTTATTTTATATTCTAGGGCGTACGTGTTTCCCCAGGTCTTAATGTGTTTCTCGCATAATCTCCTATAGAGTTCAGATACATCTTTGGGGTTCTGTTGCCATCTAGCGCGTTCCTCCATGAGCCTTTTACGTGCATACTCGATCTCAAAACCAAGCAAAATATTGCTTAAATCGTTCAGCAGATTTTCCACCGCGAAATTAACTTTGTAGATCAATAGAAGTATTAAGAGAACTCCGAAAAGTGGGGTAATTGAGGATAACGCTAAACTTAGCCCTATCAAGATTACAAGGAGCAGTATCAGTATAAGCGCTAGACCTCGATAATCAAATCTTAAATCCATCGAGCTTACCTCACCTTCCGGCAGCACGTAAACTCTGAGCTTTGCGCCAATCCCTCCGCTGATATTTGCCCTAAAAAACTTCGATCCGTCAGATTCCTCCTCATGTACGTTACTTAGGAATCGAGGTAGATTCTCATGAATATAATCCGCGGGAACCCGAACGAACCTCCGAAGCCTAGATGGAAACCTTGGAAGAAACATGCATCTCTCCAGCGAACAACTACAATATTTAAATTAAAACTAATATTTAAAACGATTTAACCGAGAGTTGAGATGTCTCAAAAGCCTTCGACTACGATGGGGCCATTCTCTGGATCAATAGTCTCCCCTTCATATTTGAACCAGCCATTCCACATTCTGAGCCGGAAACTGAAATGTATAGTTTGGCTAGATCGTAGTCTCCTCCAGAACCACCATCCTCTGGATTTGTTTCAACTAGGCTGTCAGCCACGTATATGCCGATGTTGAAGGCTTTGCCTGCATACGCCTTTTGCGGAAGCCTAACAACTAGTTTTCCATCTATAATTGTAACAAATTTTGCTATAGGCGGCGGGGCAAGTACTGGTGTTACTATTAGTGCTGCTATTGCGATTACTCCGACGGGGAAGTCTCGGTTTAAAAACCTTAAATTGAGGCAATGGCCAAGTCTATGCTGTCTAAACAGTCAGAACAAAAATTACAAAACGTAAATCATGCAGTGCCACTCTAGGCCTACTGGAAACTTGATGATAAACTAAAAAGCGAAACTATCAAAATAGCATCCAAATACAACATAACTATATACGATGCGTGTTACCTTGCTTTAGCAACTCTAATAAAAGTTTCATTCTAATGTCCAATAATGTGCTATTGAACAAAATTGCTGAACCAAAAAGCTAAACACTTAAAAGATGTAATAGCATAGAATAGAAATCTTTATCAGAACGGAAATACGTAATTTATTCGGTGAGCCGAATAAATGGAAAAAAGTCGAGTTGGCTCGAAAGGCGAGCTTTTCCCACCAAAGGAAATTAGGGAGAAACTAGGCCTCAAAGCTCACGCGAAAGTAATCTATAAAATTGAAGATGGGCGCCTCATAGTTGAACCCGTCCCCAACCTTGAAGAAGTGTTAACAGAGCATCCTATTATAGAAATAACTATAGAAGAATTTCATAAATTCAGAAAAGAACTGTCTCAGAAGGCCGAATCTTGAAACTCCTATTGGACACCACATATTTCCTACCAGCCATTGGAATAGCAGTAAAAAACCTGCCAAGAGACGCACCTATCCAATTAATACGAAAAGGACACCAAATCTTCATAAGCAAAATAACCCTTTTCGAACTTTCGGCAAAAGGTGCCAAATACGCTGCCTCAGAATCGATACCGCCCGAAAGAATAACCCGCGGCATCCGAGCCTTAGCATACGCCGAAACAATGAACATAGTAGAAATATATGAAAGCGCCATCCTACACACAGCTTTCAAACTCAGAAAAATCCTCAACGACTTCATAGACTGCCTCATCCTCTCATCTGCCATAAACCAATGCGCCGCCATGATAACAGAAGACAACGACATACACGACATTAAAGAAGACAAAATCTATCAAGAAATCATTTTAACAAAGAACCCGCATTTCAAAATACTGAAACTAAAAGAAATCCTCGAAATCCCCTTAGCCTTTAAATCATAGGCGACAACGCGAAAAACGGCGACGGGACTCGCATGGAAGCTTCTGCGACGTCGGCAGAGACGTCATAATAGGAAAAACTGCAATTTTGTAGCTGATTTTACCTCCTAAAATTGATGCCTCCTCTATTTTTTGCATGGTTATTTTTTGCTCTGATGCTTCAATCGCTTTGGGGGCAATGCTGGGCTGAATGGATCTTCTTAAATGCCTTTTTTGGCTTTTTAAAAATGGTGGGGAATGAAACAATAGTATTGTTTTGTTTCTGAACTCATCTCTAAATTATTTAAGAAGGCTTCTCTATTAATAATTGTTAAGCGAAGATGGCGGTGGGGAAGCTCGAACGTTAAGAAGTAGTAGTTTTCTATATTTTTGAGGAGGCTAGAAGGCTCATAGAGATCGGCTTTGAATATAATTGCCTTAAAACAACTTAAGAAAACGTTTTCCTCGCGTATATCACATAAGCAAGCAGGATTGCTGAGAGAGCCATATGGGCAGCGACCCCCATTAATATGAGAATTTCCTCCATAATTGGGCTGAAGAGAGCCATTAGAGCGGTCAGAATTATGAAACCAAAGGTGAGGTTTAAAAGCGAAGTGAAGATCGCTATGTAAAGAGACCGCTTTTTCTTTTTAGTTAGGCTATAGGAAACCGATATGTTTAGGGCGCCGACCAAACCTAAATGGAGCGGTACTCCACCCGCTAAACTCATAGAGGCTATCAGCATCGCACCCGAAAGAAAGTAGAGCATGGAAAGAATATTCGGCATCGCAAATAACGATTGCTCTTTTTTATCCCTTTCTGACCCCATACTTCTATCTCCGCCTCAACCGATCTAATTTTTCAAGCACCAACACTTTAGGAAAGAGATATCTAGGATTATAATCTTATAGTTTATAAATCTTCACGGTAGGAGCCGCATAGCATGAGCAACTTAAACCTTTTCACATCTGCAACAATGCAGTTCAGCGGTTTCCAGAAGGTGTTTGAGGAAGCAGACTTTATAATTGTTGGAGTACCGTTTGATGCTACAAGCACCTATCGTTCAGGAGCTAGGTTTGCACCGGCAGCTATAAGAGAAGCATCGCTAAACATTGAAACCTACAGCTTCAGATCGGGAATTGACATAGAAGACTTAAATATCTACGACGCTGGCGACCTGCATGTAAGCGGAGATACGGATGAGACTTTAAGGAGAGTTGAGCTTGTCTGCAGTGACGTACTAAATAGTGGAAAGGTGCCGGTTTTAATAGGCGGCGAACATACAATAACGTTCGGAGCTGCCAAAAGCCTCCGCTCAAAGTTCGCGGTTGTGAGCTTCGATGCCCATCTGGATTTAAGAGATGAATATATGGATAGAAAATTTTGCCATGCAACATTCATGCGAAGAATAAATGAGATCATTAAACCCGAAAAGTTAATTGAGGTTGGGGTTAGGGCGGCATGTAAAGAGGAGCTTAAATATGCGGCTGAGGCTGGCAACATTACGTATATCACCCCCCAAAAGATTGAGAATTTCGGCGTGAAGAACATTTCAGAGGAGATCAGAGCTCTTCTAGCTGGCTGCATGAAAGTTTACCTCACAATAGACATGGACGCCCTCGACCCATCCTACGCCCCAGCGGTTCAAAATCCTGAGCCTGAGGGTCTCTCTGTAGGCATGCTTCTAAATATCTTGTCGAGCATATGCGATGAGCGAATAGTTGCATTCGACATCGTTGAGGTTACACCGCACTATGATAGTGGTGTAACAACTATTAATGCGGCGAAAATAATATTTGAGGTTCTATCGTTTATTTATAGAAGCAGGTTGTCAAATTTGGGGGATCAGCCGACTTGAATGTTCCCAGATCAGAACATCCTAGGCCGGACTTTGAGAGGAAAAACTGCTTAAACCTTAACGGCGAATGGCAATTTGAGATAGATTATGGAAAAAGTGGCTTTGAAAAGGGCTGGTACAGCGGGAAGGATTTTTCAAGAAGCATAATTGTGCCATTTCCCCCAGAGAGCAGCTTATCCGGCATAGGTGAAAGAGATTTCATGGAGTCCGTTTGGTATAGGCGCTTCTTCAAGGTTCCGAAGGATTGGCTGGATAAACGCATACTATTACACTTCGGCGCAGTTGATTACGAGGCGACGGTTTGGGTTAACGGCCACAAAGTCGGCTCACATAAAGGAGGATACACACCCTTCACATTCGACATAACCCGCTTCGTGAAACCCGAGGATAATGAGCTCACCGTTTGGGCGATTGATGAATGCAGAAGCGGGCTGCAGCCAACAGGGAAGCAGAGCCATAGGCTGAAATCTTACAGCTGCCTCTACACGCGCGTAACTGGGATTTGGCAAACAGTTTGGCTAGAATCTGTCCCACAGCAATACATAAAATACTTTCAACTGTTAACTGACCCATATTCCGGGAGGGTTTCCCTAAAGGTGCACATTGATAATGTTAAAGACAGATATATCCTCTCAGCCTACGCCCAAGAAGGAGGCAAAATCGTCGCCGAAGCCGAGGTGGCCTCTTCAAGCCAGACGAACCACATCTGCATAAATATTCCAGATTCGCATCCCTGGTCTCCTGAAGACCCGCACTTGTATATGCTGATTCTTAAACTCTATTCGCAAGATAGATTTATTGATGAGGTCCGCTCCTACTTTGGCCTGCGCGAGGTTCGCAAGTTAAAAAATAAAATTTTAATCAACGGTAAAGCTCGTTTTCTAAGATTTGTTCTGGATCAAGGATACTACCCAGACTGCATCTACACGGCTCCCTCAGATGAGGCGTTAAGGCGGGATATAGAATTATCTAAAGATATGGGGTTCAATGGCGCTAGGCTACATCAGAAAGTCTTCGAGCCCCGCTTCCTCTACTGGGCTGATAAACTCGGGTATCTTGTGGCCGGAGAGTTCCCAGACTGGGGTATTGACCTAACGAACGCCCTGGCTAGGGAGGCGTTACTTGATGAGTGGATTGAAGTTGTTAGAAGAGACATAAATCATCCATGCATAATCATATGGACTCCGTTTAATGAAAGGATTATTCGCATAAGTGATGAAGCATGCGCTAACTTTATCAGAAGAGTCATTAGGCTGACAAAAACGCTCGACCCATCGAGATTGATCATTGACTGCAGCGGATGGACTCATGTTGATGAAGAAATAGACATATATGATGTCCATGATTATGAGCAGAAGCCGGAAATCTTTAAATCTCATTATACGGGACTTACTGAGATATATAAGCATGCCGATGCAAACCCGGTGCCCTTAGATTTCAGACCTCCAATAGAAGCAGATTTTATGAGAAACGCCCCTTATCATGGTCAACCATTTATTGTAAGCGAGTATGGTGGAGTATGGTGGAATCCGCCCGGAATGGAGGTTGAGGGAAGCTGGGGTTATGGCGAAAGACCTAAAAACGTTGAAGATCTCATCGCCAGATATAAGTCCCTAACTGAAACCCTGCTTTTCAACAACGCTATTTCAGGCTTCTGCTACACGCAGCTATATGATATTGAGCAGGAGACAAATGGGCTGTACACGTATGACAGGAAGCCTAAAGTTAACCCTAGAGTCATTAGGAGAATTAATAGGCAAAAAGCCGCAATAGAAGAAGAAAAAGATTATTAGCCGCGATGCTGAAGCATAGGCTGAGAAATGCGTAGAGGATAAGGCTGAAATTGGCTAGGAACATACTTGAAATTGAGAACTTAAGCGTTGAGGTTTCCGGAAAAAGGATACTTGATGATGTGAATCTGCAAATACCTAACGGAGAAGTGCATGTTCTCTTTGGACCAAACGGTTCTGGTAAAAGCTCGCTTATAATGACAATTTTAGGTTTCCCATCTTTCAAGATTATTTCCGGCAGAATAATCTTCAACGGCGTCGACATAACTGATCTTCCAATAAATGAGAGAGTTAATCTCGGAATAAACGTGGCATTTCAGAATCCGCCATCAATCAGAGGAGTTAAGTTGGGCGGGATTCTAAACCGTCTAACGCCGGACAAGGAAAAAATCAATGAGCTGCTTATGAAGCTCAAGTTTCCACCAGAGTTTCTTGAGAGAGACATTAATCTAGGCTTTTCAGGCGGAGAGGTCAAGAAGTCTGAGGTTCTCCAAGTTTTAGCGCATGGCGGCAAATTCATAATTCTCGACGAACCGGATTCAGGCGTAGATGTTATGAATTTGAGAATTTTAGGCGGAGTTATAAAAGAGGAATTGCAGGGCCGCTCAGCCCTAATAATAACGCACCTAGGCGTGATACTTCAATATATCAACGCCCATATGGCGCATGTGCTGATAAATGGCACAATAGCCTGCTCAGATTCGCCCACAAAGATTTTGGGGCAGATACTAAATGAAGGCTACACGTGGTGTGAAAAATGCCTACGAACAAGGACGCAGCGCTGCGAGCTATAAATAAGCCAGCAGATCTAGGTCCAGATCTGGACCTAAGCCAGTACTCTAGGAACCCTAGAAATTGGGAGCCATGCCCACTTTCAAATCTCCCTAAGGATGTTTTGGAGCGCGCGCTTGAGGTGGGCATCGCATCGAATAAAGAGAATCGGGCAGCATCATTCTTCCAAATCGACCACTCGGTAATCTTTAAGGCTGTTCAGGATGCTTTTGAAAATAAAGTGGAAATTATGAGCGCTAAAGAGGCCCTGGAAAAGTATGATTGGCTGAAAGACTACTGGTGGAAAATTGTGAAAGTTGACGCTGATAAATATACGGCTCTGGCGGAGCTGGCATGGGATCAAGGATACTTTATCAGAATATTGGAGGATCAACAAGTTACAATACCGCTGCAAGCATGCTTATATATATCAACTGATAATTTGAATCAGAATGTTCATAATTTAATAGTCGCTGAGCCCGGTTCTGAGGCGCAGATAATAACCGGCTGTACCATTCACTCCGGGGTTCGGCGCGGATTACATGTAGGCATAACTGAATTTTACATCAAGGAGGATGCTAAGTTAGCCTTCAGTATGATTCATAATTGGGCTCAAAACTTTGACTCCCGCCCCAGATCTGGCGCAATAATTGAGGATGACGCTACCTTCATAAGCAATTATATGTCTCTGAAGCCGGTGAAAAGCATACAGATGTATCCCGTCGCATATTGTAAAGGCGTGAACTCACGCGTCAGATTCAACAACATAATTTATGGGTCAGGTAACTCATACATTGACGTAGGCTCTAAAATAATTTTGCAGAATGAGGGCTGCAGGGGCGAAATCATATCTAGAGCCATAGCCACGGATAAAGCCCAAATATACGCAAGGGGTTTCCTTCAAGGCGAACGCGGAAACACGAAGGCCCATCTTGAATGTAGGGGGCTAATTTTATCTGATGAAGCCATAATATATGCTGTTCCGGAACTGGTAAGCAAAGTCTCCGGCGCTGAACTTTCACATGAAGCCGCCATTGGAAAAATATCTGAAGAGCAAGTCCAATATTTGATGGCAAGGGGGTTCTCTAAGAGCGAGGCGGAATCTCTAATAGTAAGAGGCTTCATGGATGCGAGCACATTTGGCTTGCCGAAGGATCTAGAAATGGAAATTCAAAAAACACTTGACTTAACCGCTGAGCGAACCCTATAATCTATCAATTGACCCTGGCAAGACTTTTCCCATATAGCTCAAGTTTAAACATTTAGGCGGAAAAGATAATTTCCCACCTGAGTAGGCGCAAACTATGGATTGCATGATGAAAAACCTTTGGCATTAACCGTTTAAGTAATCTGGGATTTTTTTCTGCATGCCTCCCTCCTTCAACCCAATAACATATTCAATTATATCATCAACCTTTTTGAATTTCAAATTTAAAAGTTTACTAAAGCCCCAACCGGAACATTTTATGCTTGATATTACTGATGCGGCTGTCACCGACTTCATTAAGTCACCGGTCTGTTTATAGGCTGCTAGGAAGGAGCCGCACCATGTATCGCCAGCCCCAGTTGTGTCCACTAATCTCTCGATGGGAAATCTAAGCGCTGGAATCATCTGGATTTCCCCGTCTTCCTTACTTATTATGGCACCTAACTCGCCTAATGTTACAACTAGCATTTTTGATTTTAGTATTTTCAGAGCAGTTGAAAGGCTTCTAGCCTCAGTTAGGGCTTTGGCTTCGGAATCATTAAGTATAAAGAAGTCGACTTCTGAAGCCACTTCTCTCAGTACGCTCCTATTCCCCCCTTTAATGTAGCCCATCCAAGCATTAACTGAAATCAATGTTTTCGGAGCTTTCTCTCTGAGAGCATGCACGATCTTCTTAACTTTAGACGGCGGCAGCGGCGATATATGCGCTATGCTTCCAGGCTCAATATTCTTAACTGGCACCAGCGATGGTGAAATCATAAGTCCAGCACCGTAGTTTGCTTCTAAATACTTTGCCTCCCAGAGGGCATTGTAGCGTATAGTGAACCTTGTTGAAGGAGCCGCAGAAATCTTTAGAAATCTTCTTTGGAAGAAATTCAGAATATCTGGGAAGGGATAATCGTTGCCGATAACGGAAACTAAGTAGACATTTTCAAAGAGAGTTTTAGCTGCAATGGCGGCATAGAGCGCGGCTCCACCGGGTTGCACATTTGAACCATTCACGTTTTGAACGTCATCTACTGAAACGTGTCCAATGAAGAATATGCCGTCAATAGCCATTGGCCAACCTCACTAAGCCATGATTCTATTGAGGGCTAACAGTTTAAGACTTACTCTCAATCTTTATTGAGAAGACAGTTTAAGTTTAAAAAATGAAGTATAATTGTAAGAGTATGGAAAAGAATTGCGTGCATGGAGGATTAAATGTGAATTCGGAGATCAATTTGGGCAAAATTGATAGGGAATATTTAGAACGCCATCAGAAGTCAAAGTCCTTATATGAAAGAGCTAAGAAGGTTTTCGCAAGGGGGGTGACGCATGACTCACGTTATTTCGAACCGACGCCAATTTATTGCGTCAAAGCTAAAGGCTCAAGAAAATGGGATGTTGATGGCAACGAATACATAGATTACTGGATGGGACACGGGGCCCTAATCTTGGGACACGCGCATCCCATTGTAACTAGGGCTGCGGTCGAACAGGCGCGTAAAGGAACACATCTAGGCGCTTCACATGAAATTGAGATTCAGTGGGCTGAGAAGGTTACGCGCCTAATTCCATGCGCCCGCGGGGGCATTGTTGAATTCACAAATTCAGGCACAGAGGCAACCATGATGGCGCACCGTAT
>JAGTQL010000018.1:15376-24496 GCA_018396555.1 Candidatus Bathyarchaeota archaeon
AAATCATAAAGTTTCTTTCACATTTCCACGGCTGGTTCGACTACACGATAGTTGATTATAATCCGGGCTACTCACATATTCTTCCCGGATACTATCCGGCCGGCATACCGCCGGAAATATGCCGATATACTGCTGCTTTGCCACCAAACGATATTGAATCCGTTGAGAAGATAATCGAAGAAGGCGATGTCGCATGCGTGATTCTTGAGCCCGGGGGTGCCTCAATGGGTTTAATACCGACACCTAAGAAGTTCCTTGAAGATCTACGGAAAATAACCAGAGAAAACGGAGTTATATTGATTTTTGATGAGGTTGTGACGGGATTTAGGGATGCTCCGGGAGGCGCGCAGGAGCGATACGGTGTAATACCCGACATGTCAACCCTAGGTAAGATACTTGCCGGAGGCTATCCTGGAGGAGCTGTTGCTGGCAGAAAAGAGTATATGAGCATGCTGGAATTTAACGTTGAAGGTAGAAGCGATTTCAGACGGATAAGCCATCCCGGAACATTTAATGCTAACCCCCTCTCAGCAGCCGCCGGTAATGCATGTTTAGGCTTAATTCTCGAGGGGAAAGTGCACCCTACAATTAATCGAAGAAGCGAAGATCTGAAGCGGGGCATAAATGATGTAATTGAAGATAGCGGCGTTAACGGTTTAGCGTGGGGCACAACTGACTCAATAATCTATATTGGGATTGGAATAAGCGAGGTGGACCTCAAAGTCTCAAACATTGAGAGCTTCATTAAATTCCAAAAGAAGAGGGAACGAAGCCAAAAAATTTTACGCATGTTAGAAAAGGCCCTAATCAATGGGGGCATTCATCCGATGGGCTCAAGGTTTATTCTCTCAATCGCTCATAACAAAAGAGATATAGAGATGACGATAGAGAAGTTTAATGAAGCCTTAGGAAATCTCAGGTCGGAGGGCTTACTGAAAGATTATCTCTGACGGTTTAAAGGGGGAACTGCCTGTCGAAACATTAAATCTGAAGAGGAAAAAGGAGGAGATTCGGCATAGAATTTGGCTCCTTATGGAAGAAATGAATATAGCGAGATTTCCCAGACCGGTCTACGGTAGAATACCGAATTTTGTTAATTCGGAGGTTGCTGCGCGAAATCTGATTGATCAAAAAGAGTTTAAGCAAGCTAGGGTTATCAAGGTTAATCCGGACTCCCCCCAGAGCAGAATCAGATACCTAACGCTTCTTAATGGCAAGACCTTGATAATGCCTACTCCTAGGCTGAGAAACGGCTTCCTAATTCTTGATCCAAATAAGATTCCTAAAAGCCAGTATCCTAAAGCATCGTCAATACATGGCGCATTTAAGCATGGTAAACCATGCAGCATTAATAATATGCCGCATATAGATTTGGTTGTCGTAGGCTCCGTTGCGGCATCTAGAGATGGGATTCGTATAGGTAAAGGCGGCGGATACAGTGAGATAGAATATGGGGTGCTGCGGGAAATAGGCTCAATTAAAGAAGACACACCGATCTTTACGACCGTTCATGATGTTCAAATGGTGGATGAAGCGCCTAGGGAAACCTACGACTTAATTGTTGATGCGATAATAACACCTACTAGGGTCATTAGGGTAAAGCGCATGTACGAGCTGCCCAAAGGCATAATATGGGAAAAACTTTCAGCAGATAAAATTAGGGAGATACCTATACTTGTTGAGCTAAGAAAAGATAGCTGTTTAAAATAAAGATTTATCCATCTTTAAGCGACCGTGCAGCCAACATAATAACTATGTAAATATATTGATGATAAGAAGTTTCAAATACGTTTTGAGGAGTAATCAATGCTTGTGATCTGAATGTCTAAATTCAGCAAAGGGTGGGAAGGAACAGGAAGCAACATATTGAGTATGATGAGGCCACAGCAACCCTTAAGACAAAAAATCACACTTGCCGCCAAACGCATAGAGTCCCAATCTCAGATGCTTGAAGCTGCGATAAACGGCTTAATTCAAAGGGATAAGTCGCTATTCTCTAAGGTTGTGGATGCTTACTCTGAACATGATGTTAAAAGGGCAACAATGTACGCTAATGAACTCGCTGAGCTGCGAAAAACAATAAACCTTATGTCTAATGCCAAACTGGCTCTTGAAAGAGTCGCTCTAAGACTTAGCACAATCACTCAGCTGGGCAATATAATAGCCGTCATATCTCCAGCCATAGAGGTTCTTAAAGATGTGCGTATTAGCATATCCGGCATTATGCCTAACGCTGAATATGAGCTAAATGCCATAATGGGCATGCTGGACGAGATAATGCTGGAGTCAGGTCAGCCGCTTGAAGCTGGATTCAGCTTCGAGCCGACAAGTGAGGAAGCGCAGAAGATAATCAGTGAAGCCGCGCTTATAGTTGAGGAGAGAATGAAGGAGAAATTCCCAGAGATTGTAGTTCCGAAGACGCCGGAGGCAACCGGCGAGGGATCAGATTAGCTCAATGCTTAAGTGAGGAATGAATATGGGTCAAAGAACTAAAATGGCAATAGCCCTCTTAGTAATTGGGATCATAGGCTTTTTACTGGGAGTAGCGGCTAACATAATATATTACAAGGCTCTACCATTCATGCTTGAGAATTTCCCGCAAATATTTATGTCAGAATGGGCTTTATGGGGCCTCATAGGCGCTCTACTGGCTGTAATATGCTCCTTAATATACGCTTACCTGCCCTAAGATTAATCCTAAAAACACGGACCTTTTTCTCACAGCCATCCGGTGATACAATTGAGTGAGCCAACCCTACAATATAAATCCTCCAGATGGATCGACTTAAACGGTGAAACAATCTCCCAATGCTTCGTTTACGATGATGCCCAAGTAGAGGTGATAGTTGAGAATCCGATGAGAAAGCAGAGGATAACAAGCCTAGTGAAGGTTACAATTTACAAAGACAATAATTTTCTACCCGACAGATACGTGAAGCGAGACAAGCATATTGTGACGCTTCCGCCTCTTTCCGCTGGAAAGATAACCGTGCCCTTCAAGCCAACTTACGAATCCGGATATCACTATGAGATCTCAATAGAGAATGAAAGAGTATACAGTCAGCCTAAAGGTTTTCCTCCTAGGCTATATGCTTCTAGAAGAAACGCTGTTCTAATCGTAGATGAACCCTTAGACAAAATTACATCGAACCCGGGATTAACCGTAACTGGCAGGCTTATAAGCGCTGAAAACGGGGAGGGCATAGAGGGGGCTAAAATAGGCATATATGATGTGAGAACCCTTAGAAAAGACTATCTGATTGCGTACGGAGTAACATCAAAGAATGGAATCTTTACTATAAGCGACGTAAAAAGCAAGGCTCTCAGATGGAATAAGAAACTAAGGATATATGCAAAATTCTTTGGGGATGACGTCTATAAACCAGCAGTAAGCGACCAATATGCGATTAATATTCAATGGTAAGTAAATTTTTAAAATATGATTTTGCCGTATAGCGACTGCCTAGATAACTGTTTATGCGGATAAATCTTCGTAGAGACTAGTTCGCAACCGGCTTCTATAATAACATCATCAGCTATGACTGATGTATCGAGTATCTTTGTCTTCTCCACGGACTTGGAGTTTATAACAGTGTGCCTCCCAATTATGCTGTTTTTTATTTCGGCATTATCGCCTATTATAGATCTGTCCATTATGGCTGACCCCTCTATAACGACGTTTTTCCCTATCCTCGTATAGTTGTCTATGCATGAATTCACTATTCTGACGCCGTCCGAGATTTCGCAGTGTCTCCCAATCAGAACAGCTCCCTCAACCTCGATTCTTCCCTCTTCTATTTTTTTAATAATTTCCTCTCTTCTACGTCGAGCCTCTAAACTTTCCCCCTGCACCCATACTTTTGCATCTTCAGATATTCTGCCGCCGAAATCCTGTAGGGTCTTCAATTTACCATTCAATATTCCACCCATAGCCTCCAAGTATCTTTCAGGTGTTCCAACGTCATACCAAACACCCTTTAGGACGAAGCCATAAACAGGCTTGCCAGTTTCTATAAGGTATGGTATAAAATCATAGCCGAAGTCTAGGCGTCCGCTTTTATGTATCATCTCCTGAACCCTTTTCTCCCTAAAAACTTCTCTAACCTCAGGGCTAAATAGGTATAGTCCAGTGTTAGCTAGGTTTGACGGTGCCTCCTTTGGGCTAGGCTTCTCAACGAAGCTCGATATGCGCATGTCCTTATCGATTTTAGCCACGCCATATCCGCTGACATCGGAAACCGGCATAAGCCCGATTGTTAGGAAAGCGTTTTTCTCGCAGTGAAACTTAACCATGCTTTCCAGATCAATATCGAATATGTTGTCGCCTTGAACGGCGAAAACCGGGTCATTAATATCATAGTATTCCATATTTATGCGGGCTGAGTCGGCGCTTCCACGATCATCAATGTTTGGCTGATATTTTATGTGAACCCTTGGACTGATGCCGTATTTAGATGAGAAACCTATGCCGGATTCAAAATGGTCATGCAGGCTTTTATAATTCGTGTATCCCTTAACTCCAAAAATAAAGTTTTTCACACCTTGTCTAGCTAGGGTTAAAAGCGAAATTTCAATAAGGGGTAGGTTTACGAGCCTAATGCATGCCTTAGAAACTTCAGCGGTAAGCGGCATAAGTCTTTTAGCTACTCCACCAACAGGGATTATGATCCTTAAAGACTCCGGTTTATAACTGAGCTCGATGGAAATCACCTCCAATAAAAAAGAAGGAATATTTAGCGGACCGCTAAAGCGTCTAAGACTCTTCTTTCAGTCACTATGCCAATAAGTCTCCCTTTTCTCGTAACCCCCAATCTCCTTATTTTTCTCTCGCGCATTAGGATTAAGGCATCCTTTATAGTCTTATCCGCCTCAACTGATATTAGAGGCGAGGACATTATTTCCTTGGCGCGAATCTTACCCGGATCCCTATTGGTTTTAGCCACCTTCTCGACGATATCTCTCTCCGTTATTATCCCAATAGGGTTGCCTCCACTTATAACTATAATGGCGCCAATGTTATTTACAATCATTTTGTCAATGATTAAGGAGACGCTATCGGAGAATAACGCTGTAACAGGAGGGCTTCTCATGACAGACTCCACTAAACTATTTAATCCCAAAATCCATCACAATTTAATCTTTGATAAAAACACTATTTATTTCTTACGTTAACATTTTCCACTTTGAAGTTGGAATAAGGTTACTACAGAACAGCCCTAGCCTTTATTTCCTCCATTATTTCATCTAGGCTTCTGTATGTTTTTGCAGGTATAGCATCCAGCAGGCTGCTCAGCCTGACTTGTTTCCCCTCTTTAAGCTCAATGAGCCTCCAGCCAATTTTATCAATTAACAAGTTTCTATTAGCTGGGTAACGCGCTTTACTAAGCATGGATCTAATGGAATCCAAACCAAATGTTCCAGTCAATGGCGGGAAATATTTGTTTTCTAAGAAGAATGCGAAGCGTTTGGCATCCTCAAACATAGATAGGTTGTTGAATAGAACGTAAGCGCCCATATCTAAACCCTCAAATCCCTTAACTATTTTATAGAGCCTTCTAAGTTCATCGTTAGTGTATTGGTAATAGTACATGCGCTCGCCGAGTCCATGAAGTCGGAAATAGGCTAGATTAGACGTGAACGCAGGCATTAGCTTAAATGGGTCAGTTGCATGCGTGACATTTAATTCGCCCAAAACATCCTTAAGCCTTTTAAGGCTCTCTTCGCTTTCCCAGGATGCGCCCCGGGTCTCCCAGACCAAAATGAACTCTTCACGGTTTATTTTCTGGAAAAATTCCCCTGCTTTTTCCAACTCCTTTATGCTGAAGCTGGCTGGAGTTTGTATAAGTATTATTTTAGCATTCAGAATGCGGCATATCTGCTTAATCTTCTCAATGGATTCTATAGACTGTTCAATCCTCAACCTATATTTGTGGCTTATATCTTGATGCGCTTTAACCGTGAATTCGAAATTCTCCGGGGCCTTGGCCCTCCATTTCTCAGCTGTTAATGGGGTCGGATACTTATAGAACGTGCTGTTTAACTCAACAAGGCTGAAAATATCATAATATTTTGTTTGCGAGATGGGAAAACCGCAGCAGCCAACCTTAATCATGCAGTTCCCCCTCACCCTTAAAGAATACAACTGCTTGATTAAATCTTAAAATATCTATCTCCAAATAAATATGCGTTGTGAAAGCAAATCATAATTGAATAGCTCTGCCGGAAACATTTAGAGAGGTTCATTCTGGTGAAACTGCGCTGCGCCCATCTCTCTTTTCAACCCTTATGACGTGGTCAGCTTTTTCAGCAAAAGCCTCGCTATGCGTTACCGCTATGATCTGCTCAACAGTCTTTAAGCGGGATAATATTTCAGCCAGCCTATCTATTGATCCATCCTCTCTACCTAAACTTTCAGTGGGTTCGTCAAGCAATAACATGCTTAATCCGCGTCCAGTCCTCAGATGCAAAACTAGTTGTCCTATGCCTAAACGATAGGCGAAGGCCAAGAATGTTCTTTCACCGCCTGAAAGATTTATAGCTCCTCTTGAATATCCACCCTCGCCCTCTATTATCGGCGTGTAATCCTCATCTACGCTGATATTGAGCATCGGTCCCTCAGAGCCGGTGAGCTCATCCATCATTTGCTGAATAAATCTTTCGAGGTATCTTATGAAGTCGCCTCTTATTTTCGGCTGTATGCTCCTATAAGCCTGCCTAGATTCTTCAATGAACATCAATATTCTTTTAACCTTCTCTAAGCGTTCGACTTTTCTTTGAGCTGAATCTAAACGCTCCCTCAAATTCTCCAGCCTAAGGTTGACCTCTTTCAGCTGAGCCTCTATGTTTTGAACTTTATATTTTAAGCCTGAATAGTTTTCTAAGGCATCATTGTATGATTTCTGCGCATCTTCAAGCCTCGAATAGTCGAATTCGGTTATTCTTGAATGTAAATCTGCCAATTGTCTTCTAAAAGATTCAAGGGTTCTCTCTTCATCTTCCAGCTCTTTCGACGCGTTATTAAGAAGGTTCTTTTCGGCTTCCAATTGCCTAACGATCTCCTCTTTCCTGGATCGAATAGGCTGGAGGCTTGAGAAAGCAGTGAGCGCTATACTTCTTAACCGTTCAAGTTCTTTTGTGTTTTCATCCAACTCTCTCATTTGTCTCTCATAGTTGGAAAGGTCTTGATTTAATCGCGTAAGCAATCCGTTTTTGTAGTCCGGCAGAAGATCTTGAAGGCAAAGCGGGCATCTATTCTCCCTCATGAGGCTGGATATGCGCTGTTTTGCCCGCTTAATTTCTTCCCTAATATGCTCTTTCTCGCCTTGCATGCTTGAGGTTTGCTCAATAATGCTGTTAACATATGATTGAATATAATTTGAGGAGACATCTGCAGTTAAGCCTAAATCCGCAATTATCTTTTTAATGTTTTCCTCCTGAACATTTAGGGATTCTAAGCGCTTTTCCAAATCATTTATTTTCATTTTCCTCTCCCTGATTTCATTTGCCAATCTAACGCACAGTGTTTCAGCGCTGCTGATCCCAGCCCTAAGCCTAGTTTCCTCCGCCTTCATTTCTTCACTTTTTTGGCGTAGCGCTTTCATTTCCTCAAGGCGAGCTGAAGCCTCCTTAAGTTTCTCCTCGGCCTCCTGAATCTGATTTCTAGCCTCCTCTAGTTCAGCGTCCCTTAACACCAGTTCCTTTACAGTTTCATCGTATTTCTTTTGTATGTCGTCTGTGCTTATTACGTCTGGGTCGTGCGTTAAGGTTTCACGTTCGCCTTCATACCATCTTTGAAGGGGCCTTAAATTTGTCCAAGAAATCTCATAGTCTGAAATTCCAAATAGCTGATCCATCTTTCTCTGTCTCTCACCCGGGGTCATATCAAGTATTTCCTTAAGTTTCTCCTGCCTAACCCACATTATCTCGCGGAAAATTTCTCTGTCTACCCCAATAATGGATTTTAACTGTTCAGCAATGGCTTCATTCTTCATTTCCGCTAGGAGCTTATCTCCCTCAAAAAGTTTAAGCTGCCCATTATCTTGAACTATATGTTCCCCTCTCCTTCTAAGACCCCTCCATATAGTGTACTCTTTACCACCTTCTATGAATTTTAGGGCCGCTCTGCAGACGTCAGCTCCCTCACGTAGAAGATACTCATAGCTTCTGCCCAATGGGTCGCCGAAGAGGACGAAGTCGATGGCGTACAGAATGCTGGATTTCCCGGCCCCTAATCCTCCAACTAGGCAGTTAAAGCCCTTTGAGAATTTCACGTATGATTTAACGTGGGATCTTATGTTCTCAATAAATACGCTGTCAATCCTCATCTATAAGCCCTCCAGTATCGTCTTAACCATGCCCTCATCGCCCCTAACCAGAAACTGCATGATATCTAGGGCTATCTGGGCTTTTCTCTCAGCTTCTTCTTGACTGTAACGATGAGAGAAGAATTGAAGAAAATACTCATAGGATTTACGCTTCAAATCCTCCATCTCACCGCTAAATATGCTTTTAACTGTTTCCTCAGGGAGATCCATCTCTCTTAGGAGCACAACCGGATGCACGGTGAGGGCTCTCTTAGCAGAGTCTCTTATCCTAGCTAGGTCGATCTCCCTTCTGGACGATTCAGCTGGGAGGATACCTCTTAAAACAGGAACTATAACGGCGCCTTCTTCGTCAGCCTCGCCGATAAGTTTTACAGCTAGATCAGATATTTCCTGCGGCGTTAAACCGCTGAAGTCTCTATCCACAACTTTAAACTTCCTTGGGCTCTCCAATTTTATTCGGCTTATCTTCACATCACCATTCTGGTCAACTTCCACATAATTGAACCCCTTCTCAACATATGCATCCTCATAGCTAACTGTTTCAGTTGGACCGCTGTAAACCAGAGTCCCGCCCCTGAAAGGCGCCTGGATAGAAGCATGCACATGCCCCCCAGCATAATAATTGAAGCCATCGGGTATGAGACTTGGCGGGGCTTCAGCTGCAATTTTAGGATAAACGTTAGCCAATTCCGGAATCTCTAAAGCCATGTGGAAGACGAATATGTTGAAGACCTCTTTAAGCGGCATGGGTCTATTAAGTTCATAGAAGGCTGGCAATTGCCTTTCCGCCTTATCT
>JAGTQL010000109.1:0-3659 GCA_018396555.1 Candidatus Bathyarchaeota archaeon
GTGACCAAACTCCTCTATGCTACAGTAGGCGAACATCCGATAGAAGTCTCTTTGCGGATACGCTAATAAAGCCCCAAAAACCACCGATATGAATCCTATGCCTAAAAGAATCCAGATTAGAGTTTGGGATGGATAGATTGTGTAAAATGGATAAATTAATTTGTATAGGGCTAACATAAAAGCGATCGGCTCGGCAGTAAAGAAAACGTTGATTATTGGGGTGGATGCAGGAAGCACATCAGGCACCCACCCGTGAAATGGAACAAGCCCTATATCAGCCCCAAGCCCAATAACGAAGCATACCACGATTAGCATAATTAAGCGTGGGTTCTCTAGAAGCAAGGCGGAATTATCCAATATAACAAGAATATTTGAGTTATGTGTTATCACAAAAACCATGAGCACAGCCAGAAGAACAAAGAGGGCGCTTATAGCTGTGATGATCAAGTATTTAAAGGCAGCTTCAGGCGACAGCTTACCTGGCGCATGAATAACCAGCACTATTGAAACGCCAATTGTCAGCTCCACAAAGAGGAAGATTCCGAAGAGGTCATAGGAGAAAAGTAGTCCCAACATGCATACTAGGAAGAGTAGGGTGAAAAAGTTGTATAAGCTCGCTTTCAAACGCCCGCCCCTTTCAGCCCTAACATTATAGATTGAAGCTAAGAAGAAAATCAACGCGGTTCCAATTGCACCAACCATGTTTAGCGAGTCGGCTCTGAGAGAAAATGCTGGAGTCTCCAATATTTGGTCAGCAAGAATGTAGGGAACTATTAATAAAATTATTAGCAGGGTTAAACCTGTGCCAAGGAGCAACACTATTTTCTCAATTTTTCTAAAGAATGATTCAAGGAAATCGAATGGATATGTAAATAGACATAGAGCCCCCGTGAAGAATGGGGCCACTAGGGCTAAGAGGGGGAGAAGAGAATACACCGTCACTGTTCAATCCACCTCCATTTAGAAATAAGCGTTGTCCCATATTCACGGTAAGCCTCAATCGTAATAAAGACTCCAACAATATTCACAAAGACCATTAAAGCCAACATAAATGGAATAAGGTTTAAAGGGCTTTCAGCTAGAAGCGGATAAAAAGCGTTTTCCGCCATATTCAGCCCAGCAAGAATCTTCGGTGGATCCTTTCGATTAATCATGAGTATGCATGATGATGCAAACATGAAAGCCACGAATGGAAGGGTCTCAAGACTCTCAGGTATTGCCAAAGATGATAATTCTCCAATTATTAGGCATAAAATTGCTAATGCGATGCTAAGCACAATAGCTTTTTTGCCGTCAACAATAGGTTGTTCAAAAATATCCTCAGTTCTCCTAATTCCCCAATAAATTATTAAGGGAATAATGACGGCGCATGTAAACCACTCAATAAAGGTTGCAAGAAAATCGATCAAAGCCTCCATATGAAGGCCAATTATGAGGTTAATAAGGCAGTACATGAGCACCACAAACCCAATGGATGCTGCTTGCAAAGCCAAAAAAATAATCGTTCGCTTGCTTGTCAGGCTTAGGGAACCTAACGCCGTAAAAAACACAGAGATAGTTAGAGATACCAGAACCGCTATCTCCATTGATGTCACACCATTAAAAACGCGATTAAAATCAATAAGGCTGCACCCATTATAAATAGGAAAACTGCCGGAAAATACTGTTGCTGAATGTCTAAATGAGAAATTTTTACACATAACAAATAAAATTTCTCTGATAATTTATAGTAGGCGCGGTCAACATCAGATGCGCTACATGCTTTTTCGAACTTCAAAACATTTGTCAACACATAATAAAAATGATAACCGCCAGGTCCATTAAGCAAACCAGGCCCCTCTCCGCAAAGGAAGGGACTAAAAGCTTCTTCGCCTCTCTGCCTCCCATAAATAGCTGCTGCCCTCCTAGAATAAAGGATTATGCAAACAAATACTATAGAAATCATAAGCGTGGATATGGCTATCGCTACGGGATTCCAGAACCCTAACGGAGTTTTAATAATCTCTAACTGTGAAATCATATCTGTTGATAAACCAATTTGTTCAACCGCCGGAATAACCAGTAGGTTCAGAGGTACCGTGGGAGCCACACCAAACAATATTAAAGCAGATGAGATCAAAATTGTTGGCGCCGACATAAATATGGGCGGATCTTTAATTGAAAATTTTAGATGTGGTTTTTCCGCAGTTTGCATGAAAACTGAATGTAACAGTCTTACCGCAATTGCGGCATTAAATATGCAACTTAAAAGGGCAAAGACCATGAAAAATGTTGCTTGAGCATTAATAATAGCGTGGAGAAGAATGTATTTACTTGCAAATTCACTGAGCAAAGGCATCGTTGAGAGAGTTAAGATGCCGATTAAGCAACAGATAGCAGTTATTGGCATGTAGTGATAAAGTCCACCCATTTCATTAATGTCATATTTTTCAGTTGCGTAAATCACAGCGCCAGCGCAAAGAAATAGCAAGCCAAAGCAAAACGCATGGGATATCATTAGAAATAAGCTCGCTACACTACCTAAGGGGGTAGTTAAGCCTGCCGCCATAATTATACATCCAATTCCAGATATAGAGCCATAAGCAATTATCCTCTTAAAATTATTCTCGACAAGCCCATTTAACGCCCCAATGATGAGAGTAATGGCGCCGATAAAAGAGATAATGAAGATACAAACACTGACATTTCCAAATAGCAGAGGTAACGGCACAGTTGTGGCGGAAATAATATGCGTGTGGAACACGTCAGAGAAGAAGCGGATAATCATGTAAATTCCGGCTAAGGTACCGCCTTCGTGAAAAACAAGGATAGTTGAGGTAGGTGCGTTTGTCGCATCCGGCAGCCACGTGTGGAGGGGAAATAACACAGATTTTGGTAGTGCAGCAATCAAGAGAAGAGGAAAAATAATGAGAATCACAGAATCTCCTAAAGGGATCATTTGGCTTATCTCTGAAATTTCCAGAGTTCCAGCGGAAAAGTAGATGATTATGGTAGCCATTAAGAGAGCTAGGCTGCCTATATGCGTCATTATTAAGCATTTAATGGCTGCCCACAGAGAGAACTGGTTCTCATTCCAGAATGAAATTAGCACATAAGAGCACAGACTTATTAATTCCCAAAAGATGATGAGGCTGAGAAGGCTACTTGAAAATAATGTTCCAAGCATGGCGCCATTAAACAGTAAGATGAAAGAGTAAGATCTATTAAACCCCCAACCAACCTCATATGCCCTATTATATGGGGAAAGATAATGCACATTATAAGTGAGCGCCAGCGCAGTAAACAGTGAAGAAAGAAAAGCTGGTATCAGCGCCAAATAATCCACATATAACCTCATGTTAACTGCGCCAGTGGGTAAAAGGATTGAAAAGAAATTAGATGTAATAGGACCATAAGATACCGTTTGAATCAATAAAATAATAGGAAGAAAGTTATATAGGAGGTCAATATGCAAATAACCTTTGCCGCGTTATCTCCATATCTTGGAATCTTAGCTATCAAATGAGATATGGGCGCCACTGCTATCGGCAGCAATACAGCCGTAGCCGCAAGTAAATGTGAACTAAACAACACTAAACCATCCGCTAAAGAGATTCTTGCCAAAGAATAAACGTCCGGGCAATATATTTTTTACGCAATCCCCTATGGTGAGAGAGTGA
>JAGTQL010000109.1:3678-4696 GCA_018396555.1 Candidatus Bathyarchaeota archaeon
ACTCCTTTATAAATATAGCATCTTAACTTGACAGTATCTCCCCTATGGCGAGAGAGTGAGGATCAAACGCTTTCCGCAACTAAGTTGGGGAATTCCCTCACATCCTAAGAAGTTTTAGATCCCACACCCTTTTTACGCAGCGGATATTCATTTTCCGGCCAACCGTCTGGTAAAATTAGACGTTCAAGATTTTCATGTCCCTTAAATTTTACACCTAGCAGATCATGGACTTCACGCTCATAAAGGATCGCTCCAGGAATAATATCAGTGATTGTTGGAGCAACAGCATCATTGAAGGGTATCTTAACACGTAAAGTCAATATTGTTCCGGAGCTGCTCAGATGATAAAGCAGTTCTACTCCATCCTCAACCTCAAGTCCAGTTACAGCGGACAGGTGAGAGAAACCCTCACCTTTAAGAGATTGCACTAGGATTCGAAGATTCTCCCGATTAACATTAACGAAGATTCTCCCATTTCTTGGCGTCGACACCATTGATGAGTATGAATCGGCGAGGATGCGCCTCAACAGATCAGTTATGTTCGCTTCAGTCATCATTCAGCCCGCAACAGTTTTGTTTTCTAAATAAAAAAGGAGAAAATAAATTGTTATCAATTTTATGTCTAGTCTTTAGCTATTGTCTGCCTAAAACTTTTTTCGCAGCTATTTCTACATCTTCGGCTTTAACTGTTTTTCTGCCAGCGTGCATCGCGAAATCTACAGCTTCCCTGCCAATTTTTACGCCTATATCTTCGAGAACCTTAGCCATCTGGATTGCTGCGGATTCGCTTACTCTTTCAGCTCCAGCTTTCTTACAGATCCTATGCATTGCAGCAATTGCCAATTCACCCATAATTTTCCCCTCTTTCAATTTTCTGTTTGCAAATACAAATATTTTAGCTTATTTTTTGGCTAAAAAGCCTTTCTATTGCTTCGCCGGCTCTGTTACTTTAAGCTTATCGCCTCCTTGAGTTGGGTTATGAGTTTCTGGTATTCGGGTTGTTGGTGAAGGTTGAAGA
>JAGTQL010000110.1:0-2547 GCA_018396555.1 Candidatus Bathyarchaeota archaeon
AATCTTTCAGTTCACCTGAATAAGTCTTCTCTTTGAAAACTAACTTCTTTACTGGCTTAATTGTTTCCACCTCAACATTAACGGACTCTAAGATTTTTTTAACACCATTCGCATGCTCGGGACTGGATATGTGTATGCATGTAACCTCTCTCTTCTCAATTTTTCTGGCATTCTCTATTATCCCCATAGCTATCCATCTTTCTCTTACAGAGAATTTGATCTCGTACTCTGCTTCTTCAATCTCCTGCTGCAAACACTGTAGGTAGGCGGTTAGGTATTCCTCCTCAATACTACGCTCTTTTTCTTTTTTATTTGAAAATTCCTCAAGGGCCTTGATTATATCATCTCTCAAGCGCTTCTTCTCATCCACTAAAGATGCTAGGCTTTCCTTTGCATACTCATCGATTTCAACGGCAAAAAAGGGTGTCTCTTTGCTCTTGAAGAGCTGGGCTAAGACATTCTCCTCCCTAAATTCTTTCAGTGAGCGATTCCCTAGTTCTTCCGTAGCAAAATCTGGTTTAACCTCATCAATGAGCTTTTCAAGGAAAGCACAGAAAGCAAGGGAGGGCTTAAAGATGGATGGAATTGAATTCTTTGGTCTCTCATATAATGGTTCAGTAACCCAAAAAGGTTCACTATATTCCTTCTCAACCATTATCACTCTCAGTGTCTTATCCTCTAATGGGCTTAATTCAAGCACCTTCATTTGTCTCACCTTGTTAATATGGTAGTTAATTGCTTAATATATACTTGCTCGAAATATTGTATATACATAATAATAACGTATATACACAGTGAAAGAAAAGAGCGCTTGAGCTGAGCATAGATGCTCTCCATGAAATTCTGACCAATAGATATTTCAATCCTTGGAAATAAAAGTTAAAGGTTATTAAAAGCATATGATTGTTTATAATAAGAGTTTAATTTTGCAGTAATTCTAAAATAATATTAAATAATGTAGTGGTGAATGATATGAGTGAAGTAGCTAGAGTTGGGGTGCTGAAGGCTGGTTGTATAGGTTCCCTACCTTTGTTGGAGTTCCTTTTGGATGAAAGAGCCGATAGGGAGGATATTCAGATTAGGATTATTGGCACAGGGGCTAAAGTTACTGCTGAACAATGCGTAGAGGGTGCTGAGCAAATTTTGAAGCAGAACGTTGATCTAATAATATTCATTGGTCCGGCGCAGACAACGCAGGGTCCCTCTGAAGCACGTAAGATTCTTAGAACCTCTAATAAGCCAGTAATAGTTATATCAGATAGTCCAGCTAAAAGGATCGTTAAGGAGCTTGATGAAGCTGGCTTCGGGTATATAATCATTGAAGCTGATTCAATGATAGGTGCTAGGAGGGAGTTTCTTGATCCAATCGAGATGGCTTTATACAACTCTGATGTGATTAAGGTTTTAGCTGCAACTGGAGCATTAAACGTTATTGTTGAGGAATTGGATAAAGTGATTAACTCAATTAAGTCTGGTGAAAAACCAACTTTGCCAAAGCTAGTAGTTGATGGAAAAAGGGCAGTTGAGGCTGCGGGCTTCTCAAATCCATACGCTAAGTCCAAGGCTATAGCCGCTTACGAGCTCGCTAAGCAAGTTTCCGCGGTAACTTTTGAGGCTTGCTTTAAATTATATGAACCTGAAGCCTATATTCCGCTCGTTGCTGCGGCGCATGAGATGATGAGGGCTGCTGCAAAGTTGGCTGATGAGGCTAGGGAGGTCGAGAAGAGGGGTGATTCTGTGCTTAGGAGACCGCATTTCAGGGATGGTGTTCGTGGGGAGAAGAGACTCTTAATGGAAAAACCGTGGAAGGTTACTTCGTGACGTGTTTTGGGGATAAACAAATATAAGCCGGATTATCTTGAGAGAAAGCAAAAAGGATGGTGATTGCTGATGCCGGCAATAGAGGTTGGTAGGATCTGTGTTAAGATAAAAGGTAGGGAGGCTGGTAGACGCTGCGTGATACTTAATGTGATAGACAAGAACTTCGTGCTTGTTACTGGACCTAAGAATGCTAATGGTGTTAGGCGGAGACGCGCGAATATAAGCCACCTTAAGCCGACGGATGATTCCCTCAAGATAAGGAGGGGTGCATCAGACGAGGAGGTCTATAAGGCTCTAGTTGAAGATGGAAGGCTCGAAGAATACGTGCAGATAGAGAGAATATAGCGCTTTGCGCCTTATAGCGTTTATGAGGAGAGTGAAATGCGGGAGATCAGGGCTCCATGGAGCATAAAGCGTGAGCTGCTAACGAAGTCTGAGGATGAGACTGATCCCAAATATGGGCATAGACCTGAGGAGCGCCCATATCCAGACCTAATAAAGTTTGGCATAATAAACTTGGATAAGCCTCCGGGGCCATCAAGCCACGAGGTTACAGCGTGGGTTAAGCGGATAGTTGGCGTCGAGCATGCCGGTCACGGAGGGACCTTAGAGCCCACGGTAGCGGCTTAAGTTGGCGGGCGTGGAAATCCTAAAGTGACCGGTGTTCTACCTGTGGCTCTGGAGGAGGCGACGAAGGTTATACAGGCGTTACTGAGTGCTGGCAAG
>JAGTQL010000110.1:2561-4678 GCA_018396555.1 Candidatus Bathyarchaeota archaeon
AATGAAGATTCATGGCGATGTATCTGAAAAGCATATCAGGAAGGTTTTCGATGAGTTTCAGGGTAAAATTTACCAGAGGCCTCCCCTACGGGCATCCGTTAAGAGGGCTATACGGATAAGAACAATCTACTATTTAGATGCCTTAGAGGTTGAGGGCAGGAATATTCTTTTCAGGGTTGGGTGTGAAGCGGGAACATACGTTAGAAAACTGATTTACGATATAGGCAGGGTTTTGGGCTGCGGCGCGCATATGTATGAGCTCCGTAGGGTGAGAGCTGGTCCCTTCATTGAGGATGAAGGTACGGTTACTCTGCATGATGTACTTTATCTCTACAGTAAGTGGCAGGAAACCGGAGACATAGGGATACTTAAAAGGTTTATTTTTCCAATGGAAAAAGCCCTAGATCTGCTGCCGAAAATCTTCATTAGGGACTCAGCTGTGGACGCCATATGTCACGGTGCGCATCTAACGGCTCCAGGCATAACCCACATTGAGTCTGGGATAAAAACAAGGGATACCGTTGCCATATTCACTCTAAAAGGCGAGGCGGTAGCCCTTGGAACAGCCCTAGCTGATTCGGAAGAGATGCTTAAGGTCACGCATGGAATAATGATTAAAACAGAAAGAGTTCTGATGCCCAGAGGAACATATCCGAAACTCTGGCGATGATCAAACAGTTTAAATAATCCGCAAAAATATAGGAGAGTGAAGGGAAGCCGGGGTCTCCTAGAGCCAATAGGCGGGGAATCCGGTAGGGAGCAGATCACAGCAAACGCTGCGAGCCCAAGCCTGGAGCCCCATTAAAAAGGGATAAACAGCCTGTGGCCCACTCTGGGCCGCGTGGGTTCAAATCCCACCCCCGGCGCCACTTTATATACTTCCGGATGAACCCCTGGTGTCAAGGGATCACTTGCGTTTCCTGAATATTTTAGCGCCCTAAACATCGCAGACATACTCGAAACTGGACTCAACAAACTTTAGAGCTCAGCCTAATAAGCCGAGAAGAGTTCAGAAACATCATGCGAAAAATAGGGTGAGAACTAACGGAGCCCAAACAAGAAAGCTAAAAATATCCCTTTCTGTGTTAGCTGATATTTTTTACGGTTTTTATTTGAAGTTATAAATAGTTTTATAGAATATTTTAATTCGAGCAGTAAAAGTGGTATTCTTCATAAGACGTAGCACATGGCACCATTGATATTAGATATATGCATCCATAACGCGTGAATAATTTCTTTTGGATTTTTGTTTTATTTATGCGAAAGATATTAACCATAGGTCCCATAGATTCTTATTACTGGCGCATTTTATTATGAGTTCAGTCCACTCTGGTGCCATCTGACGAACAGGGATAGGTTTCTTTTCCGTAATGTTTAGTTATCCAATCTGCGTTCCTCGGGAAGTAAATATCAAGACCGTGGGAACTCTTTCTCTGAGGACCACTTCTACTTATCATTACTGCGCCTCGAGCGGGTCTTTTATAGCCTGCTTGATGGAGGTTAAAATCTCACTACCAAGTTCCTTAGTTAAGGAATAAATGTCGCTTTTCATAAGCAGTTTTTCGAAGGTGCAGGCAAACTCATATATGTCTACCATTCTGTCCCTAAAGTATTCACGAGCACTGCTCCTTGCCTCTAAAAAGATGTTAACCAATTTATCGTAGTCCTCGAGAAGCGGGTCGGAATTAAAAATTTCAGGTACACGGTTTAGATTATCTAATAAATCTTTGAGCCTTGAAAGGTTTATAGCAGAGAATGTATAATCCAGCTCACCTTTATGTGTCCGCTCGTAAACTTCAACGGCCTTCTTAGCTAAATCTACAGATTGCATATCCAGGTTATTAATGAGCTCTGATATTAAATTCTTATGAAACAAGTGAGCTGCTAGTATATTCCCTGGCACTGTATCCTCGGACGCCACCATATAGTCCACATAATCTTTAATTTGTAACCCTGCCTCTAAAGAAGCCATGCTTACACGGCAGGAAGAAGCGCTACATCAAGATTCACTTCGCAGTTGACGTTGAGACTGAGGAGATTGTAGTGATGGAGGTAACCACGGATGATGCCCACGGCTCGGAGGCGCTGCCGGCATTAATCAACGATGCCTCTAAGCG
>JAGTQL010000019.1 GCA_018396555.1 Candidatus Bathyarchaeota archaeon
AACAAAGCTCGGGCATCTCACAATCGGCAACATCACAACCACCAAAAAGGTAGGCTGGAGAAGGAAGGAATAAGCGCTTCCAACATGCAGACATACATGTCAAAGTAACCTCGAAAACGCACAGAGCCCCGAAAACGTTAAATTTGCCAAAGTTTAGTAAGATAATTAATACTTAGGGGTTAGCGGCATTTCTTGCAAACATAAAAATATTTAGGTAAACCCAAAGCCTTAAATCTAAGGAAACTCTATTTCCGATCGACTCCTTAACGCTAAATACGGAAGAAATAAGGGTAAAAGCCTTCTCTATGAATTGATGTGCCCTACATAATAAGTTTAAACAGCTCAATCTTCATTTCTCATTAGGCTAATTTTCGAAGTATTTTCTGATCTGGCAACATTACTCCAATTATATGCCTTCGCATATCTTATCAATTTTTCTAATTAATGCGTTTCCCTCTTCTATTGAATTAGCATCTAAAGTAACTAATAGACCATCCTTTCCGAAAATTCTGATAGCTTCTTTAACTTCCTCCAGGTTTTCACATTCAATAACTAATGCTTTTTCTCCCCGTGCTTTTCTCAGCGCTTCTATTTCAAGCGGTTTAGGATATTTCTTATCCCATCCAATCTGTAAGACGCCAACGTTCTTTAGCCTAAGTATTTCTGGAATTATTTGATGCATTGCTGAATGAATGTGAAATGCGCAGCTATCCATTCTCCCGGCTATTAATTCATCGTATGGATAAAGAAAATCTCTATATAACTTAGGCGATAAGAGAGCGGCTATATCCTCTTGTATCCCAACGCTGATCTCTCCAGGCGCCCAGATGCCTGGGCAAGAGAGATGCGTGCCCCCCGCTACATGCGTCACCTTCTCAGCCATTATTTCTATGGTTTCAATAAATGCTTTAGCGCATATATTCGCGAGTTTTTTTACCTCATTAGGGTTCTTATAGAAGTCTAATAACAGATTTGTGGTTCCTCTAAGCGCGGCCATCATATCGCCTACTGAATGAGAATCAACATGAGTTACGAGATATCTTCCACCAGACCTAGAACTTAAGAAAGCCATTAAATCCATGCATCTTCGAAACCAATGATTATCAGGGTCAAAATGGATATAATCTAATTTTTCCCAAGAATCAAAAAGCGGAATAGACCAAGTAGTGCCCTTAGCCGTTTTCATCTCCGAGAAGCCGAGGAAAGCAGCCATAATCGTGGGGCCAAAATCAGGTACAATACACGGTATTAAATCATCTTTCAACAAAGCTCTTTCACGGTATATAGACTCATATATGTGAATTAATTCCTTCCAGCCGTTAATTCCTTCAAAGGCAAGATACTGATTCCAGCCGTCGATAGTTTCCCATCCAAACTTTTTTTGGCATGATTCGATTAAGTAGCGGCTATTTTTTAGTGGAACATTAATGTAAACCAGAACACGATCTGTTTTTTCTAGATTCCAAAAATACCTGAAACGATCTAAAACTTTCACAATTTCCGGTTTAAATTCTTTCAATGGAAGATCTTTGCAAGACATAAATTCAGATATTTCATAGAATCTTAAAAACTTTTAGATTTTGTGCATCCAAGTTCAAGTTCTTGTGGTAAGATTTATTAAAGACCTTTGCCTCAAGATTAGACATGAAAACATTGCCTCATGCCTCCAAAACTGTCCTTTATTATGTGACAAAGAGAATAGTTATTTATATTATTTCAGTATATGCTGCTCTCACCATAAATTTCTTTTTATTCAGAATGATCCCTGTTGACCCGTTAAGTATGCATTTTCAAATGATACAACAACGCTATGGTTATACTGTTCCTGAAACAGATCAGATTGTTGAACATTATAAAAAGATTTTTGGATACGATAAAGATTTATTCACGCAATATATCAACTATATGAGGGAGCTGTTTCTACATGGAAATATGGGTGTTTCTTTCCTTGCTTTTCCCAAAGAGTCGCAAGCGCTTATTATGCAGGCATTACCATGGTCGATAGGCTTACTGGGGGTGGCAACCATAATCTCTTGGTCGTTAGGCATTATTCTAGGCACGTTAGTGGGCTGGTGGAGAGAGAGAAAAATTAGTTCAACCATTTATTCAGTAGCTCTTTGTCTATGTCATTTACCCTACTACTACCTTGCAATAATACTCGTCTTGTTTTTTGGCTACATATGGTCTATTCTTCCACCCAGTCGCGCCTATTCCCCGCATCTTACTCCGTCCTTAACGCTTGAGTTCATCTGGGATTTAATAGTCCACGCCATCCTTCCATCCCTATCCATCATTCTCATATCTTCTTTGGGATGGTTAATATCTACAAGGGCGCTGGTAATAACGATTCTGGGAGATGATTTCTTAACTTTTGCCCATGCTAAAGGACTAAGAAAAATAAGAATTTTAAACAGATATGTTCTCAGAAATATTTTACTTCCACAGACAACTGGTTTAGGCATGTCATTAGGCTTCGTCTTTAGCGGATCATTTCTTGTAGAATGGATATTTAAGTATCCTGGGGTGGGTGAGCTTTTCTCTAGAGCCATAGGCAGTTTAGATTATAACACTGCTGTCGGAATAGTTTCAATATCAACAGTTACAGTCTTAACAGCAAACTTAATAATAGATCTGCTTTATCCGTTTATAGATCCTAGAGTAAGATACGGGTAGGGCGAACAATATGCTGTTCTTTGAAAGATTTAAGAGGACTTTTGCGCAGTATTTAAAACACAACCTAAAGCTGCGAATTGGGCTTACGCTTCTAACCGCATTAATTTTAGCGATTCTTATAACGCCTATTATCAGGGGAATTAAATTTGGCGGTGAAGATCCTTTGACAATAGGTATATTTGAAAGATATCTTCCTCCATCATTTGAGCATCCATTGGGTACTGACTTATTCGGAAGAGACGTGCTTATTATAGTATTGGAGGGACTTAAAAATTCCTTTTTACTCGGAGTTGAGACTGGGATAATTGCCACTCTGATAGGCACATTTGTAGGCGTCACGTCTGGATATAAAAGAGGAATATACGATGCAATTTTAAGAACTTTAGCGGACAACATGCTGGTCTTACCAGTCTGGCCCATACTTGTTATTTTAGCGCTCTACGTGAGGATAAACGACATGCTTTCTTTCTCGCTCATATTAGCGGTTTTTAGCTGGGCCTGGATTGCGCGCACCATAAGAGCTCAAGTATTATATTTGAAAGAAATGCCATATATTGATCTGGCCAAAGTGTCGGGCTTAGGAAGCCTTGAGATAATCACGAAAGAAATAATGCCAAACCTTCTTCCATATATTGGCGTAGGATTATCCAACGCAGTAATCAGCGCGATCCTTATGGAGAGCGGGGTGCGGTTAATAGGGCTTGGGCCGCCAGCAGTGATGACGCTTGGCTTGCTAATACAGTACTCTATAAATTGGGGAGTCCTTTCCTTGGGAATGTATAACATTATTCTGCCACCGATTCTTCTAATCATAATCCTTTTCGCATCATTAAATCTCATAAACATCGGGTTAGAAGAACAGTTTAACCCTAAGATTAAAAAGATAACCGGAGAATAAAATGGCGATATGATGAAACTTGTGGGGCAGAGAAGCCTAATAAGTCTACTTCTTCATCATTCAAGCACACGAAAATATTCTTCTTGACATTCAACCTCAAGATAGCATCTAGGTATAAAGGAGATGTGGTTATACTGAAACCTATATTACTAACTATTCAAATATCGCTAAAGAAACTTAAGAAGATGAGTTTATTTTGCTACATTTTTTCTAACAGTGGAAAGATTTAAATTTAGAAAGTTTTCTCCATAATGTGCCAAGCATATATTAATTTATAGGTACGTGTGGGTTTCAGAATGGAGCTAGTTGCTTCAGGAGTCTGGAAATTAAGGCTTGGAACGCCTGAACGCGTCACCCCTGTGAGCTTAAAGGAGAAAGAAATTTTAAATGAGAGCCTTGAAAAACTTCCTCCAGCGCGTTCGCCTCCTATATATGAGGGAGAAATTCAATTCAAGGTTACCCGACGGGGCTGCGTCATTGAACTTCCGTTAGATGAAGAGGAGCAAATATTTGGATTTGGGCTTCAATTTTATTCTTTTAATCAACGCGGGTTAAAGAAGCAAATTCGGGTTAACAGCGATCCAGTGGCTGACACTGGAGACACTCATGCACCTGTTCCTTTTTACATTTCTACTCGCGGCTATGGAGTACTTGTTGATACTGCTCGTTACGTTACCTTTTATTGTGGAAGTCACGCCCACCCGCGCTTGACGCCTGACGCTATTGAACACCCAACCATGATTATTGAAGTTCCTCATGTTCAAGGTGTTGATCTATACTTTTTTTCAGGACCTACTATGCTGAATGCTGTTCAACGCTACGTGCTCTTTTCAGGAGGTGGATGCATGCCCCCATTCTGGGGTCTCGGAGTTTGGTATCGGACTTACGCGCTCGCGGATCATAATATTGTCTACAAACATGTCTCTTATTTTCGGAATGCTCATATACCTTGCGATGTATTCGGTTTCGAGCCAGGATGGCATTCTCACTGTTACTCCTGCTCTTATCAATGGGATTTAAAGAAGTTCCCAAACCCAGACCAAATGATTATGGACTTAAATGAACTAAATTATAAGGTTAACCTCTGGGAGCACGTGTTTGTTCATCCTACCGCCCCCTTTTGGCAGGAGATACATAAGTATTCAGGAAATTATGAAGTGTGGGGTGGCTTGGTGCCTGATTTTACTACTGAGGCCCAAAAAATCTTCGCCGACTACCACGAAAAGAATTTCCTCTTAAAAGGGATTCTCGGTTTTAAGTTAGATGAGTGCGATAACTCTGATTATCGTCCTCAGCCCTGGTCATTCCCTGAAGTAACGGAATTTCCATCCGGAATTGATGGAGAGCAAATGCATAACTTGTTGGGCGTTCTTTATCAGCGAACTATGTGGTCCATCTTCCGAAAGCATAACAAAAGAACTTTTTGTCAAGTGCGTTCCTCCCATGCTCTTGCTACATCATTACCTTTTGTTCTCTATAGCGACCTATACAACCATCGGGATTATATTCGTGCTCTTGTGAATAGCGGCTTTAGTGCTTTGCTTTGGTCTCCTGAAGTGCGTCATGCAGACTCGGCGGAGGATTTGATTCGCAGAATCCAGACCGCAGTCTTCTCCCCTCTAACGCTCGTAAATGCTTTTCAAATGAAGAATCCGCCTTGGCTTCAATATGACATAGAAAAAAATAACGAGGATATCTTGCTTGAAGATTACAAAGAACTAGAGCACACTGTTCGTAGACTTTTCGAGTTACGTATGAGTCTAATTCCTTATCTTTACTCAGCCTTCGCTCGCTATTACTTTGAAGGGATCCCGCCAGTTCGGGCTCTTCCTCTGGAGTATTCAGATGATGCTGAGACTTACCGAATTGATGACGAGTACCTTCTAGGAGATTCTCTTCTAATCGCGCCCTTATTCGCAGGTCAGCAATCCCGGAAGATTTACCTTCCAAAGAATACAACATGGTATTGCTTTTGGACTTATCGGAGATATGAGGGGGGACAAATTTATGAATTTAAAGCCGACTTAGAAAGAATTCCCATTTTCGTTCCGGAAGGCTCTCTGCTTCCTCTAGCTAAGCCCCTTGAGTTTATTGAACAAAATATTTGCTTCGAAATTACTGCTTATGTTTTTGGAGAAAAGCCGACAAAATTTATTCTTTTTGAAGATGATGGAGAAACCTACAACTTTGAAAAGGGCGTCTATAATTTGGTCAAGTTGATATGGGATCCGACAAAGGGCGGGAAAGTAATTCGAGAGGGATCATATCCGGGAACCAGATATAAGATTATTAAATGGAAACAAGTTAAGTCTCCTTGAAACTCACTGCAAACCCCTTGAATATCTCCTTTATCTTCTTCTTGACTCTTTAGTTCTGTTTATCATCTTTCAGCATCATGCTAAACTAGAAATTCCTATAATCGGAAACTTTTGTATTTGGAAGAAAACTTTTATAGGAGTCAAGTCAGAGACATTTTATCTCCCTAGGTTGAAAGATTGAAGGAGGAAACTGATCTGAGCTTACGCAAAATTTTAGAACTTGGTTATCCGAATAAAGAGGTTAGGGAAAACTATTTGAGGGCTTTGGAATTTCGTTACCCTGAGTGGATCCCCTGCAGCGTGGTATTTTCTCTGGCTACTTGGAAGAAATACCGGGAAAAATTGGAGGACGTGGTGGTTCGCTATCCATTAATCTTTGGGGAATATGAGAAGGGTAGCCGTCGAAATTTTGATGAGATGCCGGTGGTTCACCGAAAGGGGGAATATTTCACCGATAACTGGGGTTGTGTTTGGTATAATATCCAAGATGGATTAGAGGGGCAGGTGGTGGGTCATCCATTAGCCGACTGGAAGAGGTTGGGCAATTATCAGCCGCCGGATCCTCTGACTAAGACGGAGAGGGGGGAGAGAGATTGGGAGAAGATAAAAAGAAATATTGAGGAACGCCGGAGAAAAGGACTTTTAGTAGTAGGCGATGGGGAACGTCTTTTCGATCGTCTATATTTTCTAAGAGGATTTAAAAACTTAATGATTGATATAGCTAGGGATGACCCACATCTTCCCCAATTAATTGAAATGCTCTTAAATTACGAAATTAAGTTGATTAGAAAGTGGTTGGAAATTGGCGTTGATATAATGTACTTTCACACGGATATGGGCACTCAGAATGGGCTGATGATAAGCCCGGCGAAATTCCGTAAATATATTAAACCAATGTTCAAGAAAATATTTATGACTTGCAGAAATGCTGGGGTTCACGTTTATCTTTCTTCAGATGGACGCCTCTTGGATATTATTGACGATTTAATTGAATGCGGAGTTTCTGTGCATGACCCTCAGCTACGAGCAAATACATTGGATGGGATATGTAAGTTTTACAAAGGTAAGATTTGCATAGACTTAGACTTGGATAGGCAAACCTTCCCATTTTGTACGCCAAGTGATATAGAGAAAATGGTGAAGAAGGCAGTTGAAAAGCTTTATCTTCCAGAAGGCGGGCTTATGATGAAAGCTGAGATCTTTGGAACAGATGTACCTTTAGAGAATATTGAAGCGATCTGCCAAGCCATAGAAAAATTTTGTATCGGGAAAAGATAAATTCAACAGTATTTTTAAATTCGGACATAAAAATCTTAAGGATTCAGAATTTATCATCAAATTAACGCTTTACTTTCCATCTTCAAAGTATAGCTGAGATAAATAAATTGAAAATCTCAGACAATTCTAAAGAAGGTAATGCTTAAGTATTAAAACAGTCATTCAGTATCTAAAATGCTAGGGGTAATTTAAATTGAATATTAAGAAGAGAGCTATGGCGGTTTACCATGGAGAGGAACCTGATAGAATACCCTGGCTTGTCTATGTAGGTATTGCCCCTACAGGTTATTTGGAACGCCAGCTTCGAAATAAAGGCATGGGCCTAAAGGCTTCAGCCTCCGTATTTAGAAAAGAAACGCCTCATGTGCGAGTTGAAACCAAAACTGTTGGTGACATTGTTCATAGGACATTTCATACGCCCGTTGGCGACTTATCTATGAAAGAGAAGATTTATTTACGTGAAGGAGCCGGTGCTTCATGGATCATGGAGTACCCAATAAAGGATGTTAAAGATTTTGAAGTTGCGGAATTTATAGCGGAAGACACGATTTACATTCCAGATTATGAGTCGTATGAGAGAGTGGAACGCGATTTAGGTGCTGATGGAATAGTCTTCGTCTGGGCGGGGAGGCCTCCTATACAAGAAATGCAGGTCGAGCTTATGGGATATAAGGTATTTGCCATAGCATATTACAGATATCCTAAAGAGTTCCATAGGCTCTTAAGAGTACTGGAGAATAAGGCTGATGAACGTTACCGAATAATAGCGGAATCCCCAGCTGAGATAGTTAATGGAACTGGCAATATAAATAGTGAAATAGTGAACCCTAATCTCTTTGAAAAATATATGATTCCATTTTACAAAAAACAGTCAGACCTTCTTCATAAAAAAGGAAAGATTTTAGAAGACCACATGGATGGTAAATTAAAATGCTTGAAGGATCTAATATCTAAAACGGATATAGATGTAATAGAAGCATTTACACCTCCACCAATGGGAGATCTGCCTCTAGCTGACGCAAGAGTTATGTGGAAGGATAAAGTTATAAGTCTTAATTTCCCCGAAGCTGTCTTCTTAAATGGCCCGAAAGCTACTAGGGAATTTACATTGAAAATCCTGAGCGAAGCATATCCTGGCGACCGCCTCATGATCACAATTACAGAGGACATACCGCGAGAGCAACGTTGGGCGGGCTTATCGGCAATAACAAATACGTTAAAAAAATATGGGAGATACCCTTGCTTCAAAATGCAATAGAGAGAAGTGAAAAGGAATGCTTATTTTTAAATATTAAAAATTTAGAATTCATGATTAATAGGAGCGAATATGTTTGAAAATTGGAATCCGATGGCCTCTAAAAGGAAAAAATTTACGCGAAAGGGCAGAGTTTGCGCATAAGGTAGGCTTCGATGGTATTGAACTTGGCCCCGAATACCTTAGTGCCACAACATCTGAACAAATACTTAAACAGATTGAGGGAACGAATCTTTCAGTAAGTGCAATCGTTGGATCGCTGGATCTTCTTAATCCTGATCCAAATATGAGAAAAAATGCTATTGAAATTGATCAAAGGAGGATTTTGATAGCTGCAGAATTGGGTGCTAGTGGAGTCATAGAAGTTCCTGTATTTGGTCCTCCACGCTTTCCAAATGTGCCCGAGGTAATCTCAATATATGACCTTGAACGAAAACTTCTGGTACACGCGCTTAAAAAGCTAGCCAAGTCTACTGAACAAACCGGCGTTTCAATCTTCCTTGAGCCTCTAAACAGGTATGAGACGCATTTTCTTAACCGTATCAGTCAAGCTATTGAAATAATTAAAGAAGTAGGTGCAGGTCAAATTATGATCTTGGCGGATTTCTTCCACATGAATATTGAGGAGGAATCCATTGAGAGATCCTTGAAAGAGGCGCGCGAGTTTTTGGGGTACATTCACTTAGCTGATAGTAATAGGCTCCCGCCGGGAACTGGACACATTGATTTTCAAAAAGCCTTTAAGGCTCTAAAAACTATAGGCTATGATGGATGGCTAACCTTTGAGTGTGAAGCCAAAGGTGACGTAGAAAAAGATATGAAAGATGCAAGATATTTTCTCAAGAATCTATGGAGCAAGGTAAACCCCTCTTCAGATCTACGTCCATAAATAATGTTAAGCTATAAGGAAGAGGTTGCCTTGAACTCGAGGGAGAGAGTTATCCGCGCAATTGCCTTTAAATATCCGGACCGAGTGCCAATTTTACATGAAGGAATGCAAGCAGCCCCTTTGTTTGAACATGGAGAAAAGTTGGTGGATTTATGGCGGCGATATCCGGGAGATTCTGGCGATCCCTTATCTCGTCCTATTCCAAAACCGGATCCAAGGGATTTTCAGCCAGACGGAAAATATCACCGTATAGAAGTTGATGAATGGGGTACAGTGTGGGAACATCGTATTTTCGGAGTTTTCGGAATCACTGTTAAACGACCTCTGGATGACCTCTCTAATCTTAAGAATTATGAACCGCCCTCACCGCCTGAGACTAAAGGTGAGGATTTTGAACGTAAACGCAAAGCTGCAATTGAGCATAAGAAAAAATACTACTTACTTATGGGTGGAATAAGCATCTTTGAGAAAATGCAGGCGCTTCGCCGGTTTGATCGAGTTTTAATTGAAATTGAACGCGATGCTAGCGAGATAAATAAAATAGCCGATATGATAACCGAGTATCAATTAGCTGTAGTTAAACATCATCTTGCAGTTGGAGCTGATGGGGTGGGGTTTGGAGATGACTTCGGTGCGCAAAATTCCCTCATGATCAACGTTAGGACATGGAGAAGATTTTTTAAGCACCGCTATGAAACTCTCATGGAGCCTGTCAAAAAAGCGGGCAAACAAATTCTCTTTCATTCGTGCGGACATACATTACCTTTGATAGATGATCTTGCAGATCTCGGGATAAATACATTTTGGCCGCAGCTTGATGCAAACGACAATTTATTATTAGCTAAAAAACTTCATGAGCAACGCATCTGCCTCACAGCTCACATGCCGAGGCAATACCTCATACATTATGGGACTCCCCAAGAAATAGATGCCGCAGTGAAAAGAGTAGTTGATTTGTTCCGTCTACCTGAGGGAGGGCTAGTTTTTTGGGCTGAAATAGATCCAGGGGTTCCCTTTCGAAATATAGAAGCCCTGTTTCAAGCCTTCTACAAATACGGTGCTTAGAAAACCGTTTTACCCAAGGGTCTCTATTGTCTCTTTAGCCCTCTACTTCTAAGAGCGAGGATTACGATTAGCGCTAAGCCGATAAGTACGCCAATTAGAGGCCCATATCTTTTTACCCAATAAAGGATCTCATGATAAGTGAAGGCCTTACCTATTAATTTTTGATCCATAAAATCGAGTATGCGTGCCAAGACAAGATCTAGAGGAACATCGTGTCCAGCATCATACCAATACACCTGCTTGGGTTCGCCAGCAGCCTCATAAAGTTGCCTTCCAGCCTCTGCCGGAACGATTTTATCGAACCTCCCTAGGTGGAAGACCACTGGTCTAGGTGAGAAGTATCCTATGAAATTTATTGGGTCTATTGGGTCGAGCATTTTCTGCAGTTCTTCGTAGCTTATGCCTTCCCTTTCCAAGTATTCTCTTGTAGCCGGCATCGTATAATGTTGGCTCTCCCTTATCATGAGGCTCATATTTCCGCCGGCAACGATAAGCGCCGCCGCCCTTATTCTGGGCTCAACACCTATGAATATTGCGCCTAGAATCCCGCCCATGCTTCCGCCAACATAGCCGACTCTTTCGATGTTTATCTCTGGTCTAGTTTCCAGGTAGTCGATGGCCCTCCTAAGGTCTATTATTGTCTGTATGATGCCCCTAACTGAATCGTTAACATCCGGGGAGTATAGCTCCTTTCCGCTTTCCCTTCTCTCGCCATGATACTCGGCATCTATAGCCATTAATGCATAGCCTTCCCCCGCAACTAGGTCAGCAGCCTCACGGATGTCATCTTTTGACCCACCATAACCATGAAGGAAAACGATGCAAGGCACCTTGCCCTCCCTTTTAGGAAGTAGCAGAAGACCGGGAACCCTTTCACCATTGACAGAATCGAAATAAACTTTTATGAGCCTATAATTGCCCTTATCCTCGATAATCTGCTCATGAACATTAAGGGGAAGCCCCCTATCATACTCGTAATATCTGCGGAGATCCTCACCCATCGAGGCATTAACACCCCAGAGATAGGGAACGGATATCGCAAAGATAAATAATTTCAAAAATAATTCTAGCATACTCATCCCTTAAGTTTTTCCTTCCAGTTCACATATTGTTCTCTGGAACCGCATCGACTCAATTTAAGTTAGCCTCGACATTATTTGATACCGGATCTTTAAATAAGCTTTTCAAAGGGAGGTGCATAGAAAAAGCGTTGTAAGGACGTAATAAAGTGGATTAAAAATATAGGCACCATATTGAGCAAACGTTTAAAATGTTTCTGTTATAAGCGGAAAGCTAGTCGTTCCCTTACATTATTGAGGATAACCTTCATGTCTTCTCCTCCGAGCAGCGGGAAAGCTTTGATCTCCCCTTTTATCACGTCTTTCTTTCCAAGTATACCTATCCCGTAGCCTGCGTTAAGGAATCTGCCTAATGCTTCGGCTTTTACTTCCACATTATGAACTCTTCCATGATACTTCTCTTTCGGGAAGGCTGGGTGGGTTGTCTCGGCAGCATCTTTTACAAGGGTTTTTGGGCTGAGTACGGAGAGTATTCGCTGATCGCCGAAGTTAATATCGAAGCATCTGTAGGCTGGAAATACCATCTGCATCTCATCGCTGACGAAGAGATATAGGTCTCTGCTCCAAATAGGAAGAAGCCCTCTCGGCATACCTGAAACCTTCTTTTCCGGAAGATATTTTATGCCCTCGACGTACAGCATCCCTATACTGGCCCATTCTATACTGGTCCATTCACGTTTTATTGGCGTATCTCTTAAAGCATCCAATTCCCATTGATGCACACTCCCCTCGCCTACTCCAATCTTCACATGGTTGCCGTAGACTGTGAGCCTAACTATTGTGCTCCTATGGAAATTGCCCCATGAAGAATCTAGCAGCCCGCTAAGGATAACCTTCATCGCTAAATCCGGTATAAGTCTCCCATTCAACTTTTAGAGCCGCCCCAAGCCTGAAGATGAAAGTAAAACCTCAATTGACGATAATGCTTGATAAGTTGATTCAAAATCTGATATGCCTAGAAATACCGATCTGCGGAAACCACCGTTAGGATTCTGGAACTTCGCCACAAACCTAACATAAACACCCCTACCAGCACCCCGCCCACCGGAAAAACACACCAACCCCATCCACTCCCACAAAATTAACAGCAAGAAGCCATATATATATTGCGCCATCGTAAAATAATTTCGCAAATAAAACTTTGCAAAAACATATTGATGAAACCTAATCTCCGTTAAATCTGGATTCATCGGGGATAGACATTGGAAATACTGGAATCGTTTCCTGAAGAAATGAAGGATAAGGTTCGCCTAGCGCGTGAAATAAGCTGGGAAAAGTTTGGTAAGCGAATCCATTTTTATGCGCCCAGCTTCGCCTACTACAATAATGAATATTTTAAGTCATCGTTGACAAGTTTTCCATCAATATCGGTCACGGGTACATACTGCGCTTTAAACTGTAGTCATTGTGGCGGTAAAATTCTTGAAACAATGATTCATGCGCAGACTCCGCGGAGACTTGTAGAGGTTTGTAGCGAGATTAAGAAGGCTGGTGCAGCGGGCTGCTTGATAAGTGGTGGATGTCTGCCGGATGGCTCCGTGCCTATAGCTAAATTTGCGGATGCTATAAGTGAGATTAAGAAAAAGCTCGGGCTCACAATCGTCGTCCACAGTGGACTAATCAGTTTAGAGGATGCTAAGAGACTTAGAGATGCTGGCGTTGACGCTGTATCGATTGACATAGTAGGCTCAGAAGAAACTATTAGGGAGATATACCACCTTAATGCATCATTAGACCATTATGCTAAATCCCTGGATGCCTTGAAGAAGTCAGGGATACCCTTTACACCTCATGTACTCATCGGGCTTCATTATGGTACAATAAAGGGTGAAATTAGGGCTTTAGAATTCATCTCAAGGTATAATCCCTTAGCCCTAATACTGATAATTTTCTTTCCAATTAAAGGCACGGCAATGGAGCTTATTAAGCCACCCTCGCCTGAATCATTTATTGAGATTCTGTTTCAAGCACGTTTAGTTATGCCTCATGTGCCTATTGCCCTTGGCTGCGCAAGGCCGAAGGGTAAGCATAGGTCGATAACGGATTTGCTGGCCGTTGAGGCTGGAATTAATGCGATAGCTTTTCCAAGCCCCGAAGCTATACGTAGAGCTGAAAAATTAGGCTTAAATATGCGCTTTTCACAGATCTGCTGCTCTCAGATTTATAAAGATATTTTGCAGGTCACTGATGGCGATAGTTAAAATATGCGGCTTAATTCATCTGGCTCTTACCCCAACGTTCACGTTTTCCCGCTTATTCCTACCTTTATATTCCTGTGCAACTATCATCGTTGATGTTAGTATTACGCTTGGGTTGCCCCTGACATTATCTAGAAACTCATTTAGTTGGCTGAGTTCTTGCACAGTAACCCTTGCAATTATATCGTATTCACCGTAGATGATGCTTGCATCTAGAACATTGTCTAGATCAACGATTTTTCTGCAGACATCTTTTTCGGTTCCAGAATTCACTTTGAAGAGCACGTAGGCTTTAATCACCATGCTTCATACCTCAGTGTTTTATCCAAAAGAATAGTGTTAATAAAAGATTTAACTGTTTTCCCAATTTCCGCTAAACCCATTTTTAAGAGAATTCGATGTATCTTTTCACCACAAAATTTCCCGTTAGCCGTATATCTTCCGAGGATGATCCAACCATGATTTTGAATATTCCCGTCTCAACTACGCGTTTCATATGCTGATTCAGAAATGAAAGCTGCTCAAGTGTAAGCGTGAACTCAACCATTTTTTCTTCACCAGGCTCTAAGGTTATCCGCTTGAATCCCTTAAGCTCCTTAACGGGTCTTGTTACACTTGCAACAACATCGTTTATATATAATTGTGCAACTTCATCTCCTCTATATTTGCCTGCATTCTTAACTTTAAACCTTATAGTTAAAGTGTCTTTTTCCTCAGCTTCCTTTGGCGTTATTTCTAAGGCGCTGTATTCAAATTTTGTAAAACTTAATCCGTGCCCAAAGGGGAATAGAGGCGTATATGGGATATCCAAGTACTTAGATGTCCACCTATTTACTTGTGAAGGCGGACGCCCAGTGTTTTTATGATTATAATATATTGGCACCTGGCCAACTGTGCGTGGGAATGTTATAGGCAGTTTTCCACCTGGATTATAATCCCCGAATATCACGTCTGCTATGGCGTAGCCCGCTTGTATCCCAGGGAACCATGCCTCAATAATTGCGGGTATATGCTCCGCCGACCATTGAATTGACAAGGGTCTGCCGTTCATCAGGACCTCGATAACTTGAGCGCCAGTCTCGTATATTGCCTTTACTAAATCTTCTTGAACGCCTGGGAGGTCTAGAAATGCTCTGCACGCTGCCTCACCGCTCATTTCTCTTCCTTCACCAACAACAACTATAGTTACTTTACATTCCTTGGCAACTTTTAATGCCTCCTTAAACCCTTCAGTTGATGAGCCTTCAACCTCGCAGCCTTTAGCGTAAAGAACTTTAGTTTTCGGGGAAACTTTGCTTTTAATTCCATCAAGAACTGTAATGACGTCTCTTGGATCGCCTAGGCATGACCATGGTCCTAGTGGTGCTTCCCGATCATCTGCCAGCGGACCTATAACCGCAATTGACTCTACGTCCTTGCTTATAGGAAGAAGGCTGCCTTCATTTTTAAGTAGAACGATTGATTTTTTGGCTATTTCAAGAGCAGCCTCAAGGTGCTCCCTGCACTTTATTACTTTTTTTGCATGCTCGGGGTCAACATATGGATGTTCAAATAAGCCTAGTTTAAATTTTATTTTAAGTATGCGTTTAACAGCCTCGTTTATTCTCTCCTCTGAGATTCTGCCCTCTTCGATCAGTTTTAGAAGAGACTGGCGGTATACATCACCTTGCATATCCATGTCTACGCCAGCTTTGAGGGATTTTTCAGCAGCTTCAAAAATGTTCTCGGCTATCCCATGATTGATAAGTTCCCCTATGGCGTTCCAGTCGCTTACAATGAAACCCTCAAAGCCCCATTCATCTCGAAGGATAGTTTTAAGCGTATAGGGATTGGCTGATGCAGGTATACCATTCAGGTCGTTGAATGCGCTCATTATTGTCCCAGCGCCAGCTTCAACCGCTGCCTTAAACGGCGGAAGATAGATTTCTCTAAGCGTCCGCTCGGATATATCAACTGTGTTATAGTCTCTTCCACCTTCCGCACCGCCATAAGCCACGTAATGTTTCGGACAGGCAACTAGGGCGGCTGGGTTGGATAGGCCGGCTCCTTGGTAGCCTTCCACAAGAGCTCTTGCCATAACCGACCCCAAGTAGGGGTCTTCACCGGCTCCCTCAGTAACCCTGCCCCATCGAGGGTCCCTTGCGATGTCAACCATTGGCGCGAATGTCCAATGTACTCCATCAGCGCGGGCTTCAGCTGCCGCTATTGAGGCTGCCCTTCTTACAGCTTCCGGATCCCATGTGCTTGCTAATCCTAAAGGTATTGGGAAAATTGTTTTATAGCCGTGCAATACATCTAAGCCGAATATTAACGGGATGCCGAGCCTTGATCCTTCGATCGCTATCTTTTGAACTCTATTCGTTTCCTCAGCGCCGAAAACATTTAAAAGGGACCCTATTCTTCCATCTCTGATCATTCCTTCATACTCTTTTGTAATGCCGCTGTATTGGCACATCTGCCCAATTTTTTCCTCAAGGGTCATTCTGCTCAGAAGATCTTCAACTCTTTTATCAATCGGCTGGTTGGGGTCTAAATAAATGGGTTTCTTACTTTCGGAAGTTTCCATTTTTTTCTCCCTCAAATCATTTCTATAATTTATTGCGCATAAAAACATTTTTTAATTATTTGGGAGCACTAAGATTTAATATATGCTTTTGAAAAAAATTAAGGGAAATGTTTCTCATCATACTTAAATATTATGTCCCCGTTTTTCAGTATGAGGGGGTGATGTTGTTGTGAAGAAGATTGCCGTCTTTTCATTTATAATTGCAGCCGCCATCATCGCCATTGCAATATTCGCGTTCTTTCTCTTCTCTCAACGTGATTCTATGCTGCCCTTCAGCGCCATTAATGAAATGAAGGTGGGTGAAAGGGAAATTGGCGTTCTTTTTCTTGGCGATTCAGCATTTGTGCTTAAAACAAGTAGGCATGTTGTAATTGTTGATCCTTCCTCTAAGATTTTAAGGGATGCCGCTAAATCTTTGGGAAAAATAGATGCGGTCTTAATCACTCATGAGCATAGTGACCATTTTGCTTCTGAAGCCACTCTAGATTTGTACCGCGAATCTGGCTGCGTGATCATTGTTAATGAGGGAGCTTATGGAAACCTAAGAACTCTTCTTGAGCAGAAGAGTCTTGTTTTAATGAAGCCTGGGGAGAATGTTTCGATTAATGGAATACTTATAGAATCCGTGGATGCTAACCATTCAGCGGTGTCACCACTTATGTATGTGATAACTATGGACGGTTTAACAATGCTTCACGCTTCAGATTCAGGCTTCACTTACTCTTTAGGAAAATTTGCTGAAAAAATTGATCTTGCAATATTGCCCATCGGCTCTCCATCCCCAACGGCTTCCCCTTCAGAAGCCCTAAAAATGGCTAAGGCAGTATTACCGAAAAAAATTGTTATGATGCATGGATCATCAAGCGAATATTCGGAGTTTAGGAATCTTTTGGCGAATAGCGGGTTAAATATTACCATCGAGGAGGTGGAAGCACATAAGCCGAGAAAAATCTCATTTTAACCCTTATTATCCAATTCGGAGTTTTAAGTACTTTCCTCAAAATAAAGCCGAAACACCTTTAAATTTTTCTTTGAATGAAATATTTCAGGTGGGATAATGACGAAGGTTTTGATCGTGGCTGGGGATGCTGTGGAGGCTCAGGAGAATTTTTTATCCTTTTTGGAGGCTTAAGGAAGAAGGAATAGATGTCGCTGTGGCTGCGCCGTCTAAGAAGACGCTATTTACGGTTGTGCATGATTTCGAGCCTGGCTGGGAGACCTATAGCGAAAAGATGGGTTATAGATCCGGTTGGGTTGACCTGGCTTTCAAGGATGTGAAACCCAAAGAATTTGATGGATTGATAATTCCAGGTGGAAGGGCACCTGAATTTATAAGAACCTTCGCTGAATTGGAGCTAATTATAAGGCACTTTTTTGCGGAGAATAAGCCTGTTGCAGCAATATCTCGTGGTCCGCTTGTTATCGCTGGTTTCGGATTGGCTAAAGGCAGAAGGATGACGTGTTATGTGGCTGTTACGCTGGATCTAAAGCAAGCCGGAGCCGAGTATGTTGATCAAGAGGTTGTTGTCGATGGGAGCCTGGTTACAAGCAGAGCTTGGCCGGATTTGCCGGCATTTATGAGGGTGTTCTTAAGGCTGCTGTTGAAAAAGTAAAAGTTAACGGCGCCCTCGCGAGCTTTCATTTCCTCCCTTTCTTTTTATTCTTCTTCCTCAGAGAGTTCCATGATGATCGTTTCGCTTTCAGCTTTCTGATGCTCGTTATCGCCGTCGAATTTCACGTAAGCTTTGATGATGTTGCTTTCAAGATTCGTTTTACCGACTGTCCACGTCGCCGTGAACTTACCGTCATTTCCTGTGGTATCGAAGGACAAAATTCGCCCACTCTCATCAATAACCTTTATTAGTGCTCCAATAACCGGTTTCCTATCATTTTTCTCCGTCAGCCTTCCAGTAAAGGCTATTTTTGAACCTGGGTTCACCCTTCTTGGTATGCCATCTGTTGAAATTTCTATTGCAACCGGCTTCGGTGTAACAGTTATTTTCTTTCTTAAAATTACTTGGCTGAAGACCATTCCGTTTGGTATAAGTATCTCAGTTGCTCCATCCTGAGTTTCGAGAACTAGGTGCATAACCCTCATCTCTTTTACGACGCCGACCTGCCCAGCTATAGTGATGATATCGCCGAATTTTACTGGGCGGACTATTAGGATGAATATGCCAGCTACAAAATGCGATAAGACCGTTTGGGTTGCGAAGCCCACGATGAGCCCGCTGAATGAGCCCATTGTTATAGCTGCGGATGGGTTTGCACTAAGTATTGAAGTAATTATTGAAAGTAGAATCGCTATGCCCACTGCCCTCACAACGGTTTTCACCGTGGCTGCAGCTGACTGATCAGCTAACCTTAAAATGTATGTATATGCAGCGTTGCTGAAAGAGTTAATGATGAAGGCGCCTAGCACAACGACAAACGCTACCTGAATATACGGCAAGTAGGGGTTAACAAGCAGTATGATGTCGCTATAGGGTTGCAGAAATATAGGAATGATTTCCTTAGAAGCCCATCCAAAAAGAAAATTTAATGTTGCCAAGATGATAGATAAAATCACTATGTAAAGCAGCACCTTTAAGCTCTTGCGTCGAACAGATTTCTCATCGCTATTGGCGCGTGGCATGCCGCTTCTACACCAGCTTTAAATAGTAAATATTTAATAAAATAAAAGACTTAAAAATGTTGGGTTGAAACAAAAATGGTGCGCTGGAAACGCTTATTGGGCGCTGAGTAGAATATTTAACTAAATTTTTATGTGCGAAACATATAATTGTTTAGCCTAGATTGAAAAGAGAGATGGAGGTTGAAAATGTGAGGTTTGTGGTGACTGGCGGATGCGGCTTTATAGGAAGTAATCTTGTTGAGCATTTGATTCATGATGGTCATGATGTTGTTGTCTTTGATAATTTGAGTAGTGGCAGCCTCAAGAATATTGAGGGTTTAAGCGTAAGGTTTTTTAGGGATCCTTACGAGAAGATTGGAAGCCTGATTCCTAATGCTGACGCCGTTTTCCATTTAGGTATGCCTTCCTCCTCACCGATGTATAAGCGGGACCCCTCTCTAGTGGGTAAAACAGTTAATGATGCTATCGCCATCTTTGAGTATGCTAAATTGAATGATTGCAAGGTTGTTTATGCGAGCACTAGCAGCATTTACAATGGGAACCCTGTGCCATATAGGGAGGATATGCCTGTGATGGTGACGGACTATTATACTGAGTGCAGATATGCGGTTGAGCGTCTGGCAAAACTATACAATGTTCTTTACGGCGTGAAGTCTGTTGGTTTAAGACTTTTCAGCGTCTATGGCCCGAAGGAGCAGTTTAAGGGTGAATATGCAAATATAGTCTCACAGTTTTTATGGTTGATGCGGAATGATCAACCCCCAGTCATATTTGGAGATGGAAACCAGACAAGGGATTTCATTTACGTCTCAGACGTCGTCGAGGCTTTTACGTTAGCTATGGAGAGGGAATTTGAATGTGAAATCTTCAATGTTGGAACTGGGGTAGCGCATAGTTTCAACGATGTGGTCGGGTTGATCAACAGGCACTTGGGGAAAAATATTGAGCCGATATGCAAGCCTAATCCAATTAAAAACTACGTATATTATACGCTGGCAGACACAACTAAGGCTGAGAAAATCCTAGGGTTCAAAGCAAAGGTGGCGCTTGAGGAGGGAATAAGAAAACTTATTGATGAAGGCAACTAACGGATTTGCGGCAAACAACTTTTAGAATGAGATAATTCATGCTAATAAGCGCATCATGAATTCTAAAGCAACATTTACCTAAACGTTTTAAACTCCCAAATGCCCTCTTTTTCCTTCATTAATTATTTTTGTTTCAGCATTTTGAGTCTTCTTTAAGGATTTTTCAGATGGATTTTATCCAAACAGTCATTGGGCCTTCTTCCCTGTTTGCCCATGCATAGTATGGTATCGCTGTAAACTTTACCCTGCGCATTTCATGTTTAACTTCGGCTTTAGGCGCATATAATCTCCTACCGAACTTCTCAGAGTCTGCTGCTAGGGCTTCACTGCGTATAGTAACAATTCCACCTAACATGTCCGGCATATACTCAGCATTTAATGGTGCATCGTCGGGTAGCACTACATCCCAAACGTCGAAGCCGGGATTATCAGCTCTCTCAAGGCAGTATACGATTGGCCCCCGTTTTAAGGCGACTTTACCATTATTCTCCGCGACATGTGGATGTGAGATAATCCTATCAATCGGCATTGCAAGCGAGAGATGAATTTTATCGCCGCTTCTCCATAAGCGATTAATCTCAACGTAACCTCCTGGCTGCAGTTTGCCCTCCAACTTCTCCCCATTAACGTTGATGTTTGCATCTCTGCACCAACCCGGTACACGAATATACATGCTAAATACGTCTTCCTTCTTAGGGTTGACCATAATATCAACTTCGCCATTCCACGGATAGTTTGTTTCCTGCAATAAAGTCACTTCATTATCGCCGAGTTTCACATGGGCTTCACTTCCAGCATATAGGTGAACCCAGATTCCATTATCTGAAGTACTGTAGAAGTAGCCGGGCAGAGATGCTATCAAGCGGGCTATGTTCGGTGGGCAGCATGCGCAATAGAACCATTCTTGACGCCTATGTCTGCCCCTGTCAGCTAAGGGATTAACGTAAAAGTAGCGTCTTCCATCAAGCGATATGCCAGATAATATTCCATTATAGAGGGCTAGCTCCATAATGTCGGTGAACGCTCCATCGCAAGTTGCTAATAGCATACGCCAATTCCACATGAAGTTCGCTATGGCCGCACATGTTTCAGCGTATGCTCTGGCATTTGGCAGTTCATAATTATCTCCAAATGCTTCTCCCTCGTGGCGTGCACCCGCGCCCCCAGTCAAATATATTTTCTGCCCAGTTAAATTATGCCAAAGCCTCATAAGCGCGTCGAAAAGCGTTTCATCACCAGTCTCAAGGTATATGTCTGTTGCGCCGCAATTTAAGTAAAGCGCCCGGACGGCGTGTCCAACAATCTCGGTCAGCTTGCGGAAGGGTTCATGATCTATATGATAGGGGCTTCCGCCGATAAGTCTCTTTCCACGATTATCAACAAAGAATACTGCTAAATCTAAATACTCTTTCTTCCCAACCGTCCTGTAAAGCTCGACCAGAGCCATCTCAACCTCAGGGTGACCCGGAACACCCATGCGTTTATTAGGACCGAAGATGCTGATAATATGGTCTGCAAAGCGACATGCAATATCAAGTATCTTCCCTTCCCCCGTAGCCCGATAAAAGGCCACTGCGGCTTGCATTAGGTGTCCAGCGCAATACAGTTCATGCAGATCTCTTAGGTTTTTCCAGCGTTCAATCTTTCTCTCAAAGGTGAAGTAGGTGTCAAGGTAACCGTCTTCATCCTGAGCTGCGGCGATTTCGTCGATGATCTCCCTTGACTTAGCAAGCAAGTCGGGGCTAGGATCATAAGCATAAGAGAAGGCTGCTGCCTCTAACCATTTATAAACATCTGAATCATTGAATACTAAACCTTGGAAATCTCCCTTCTCCTTTCCCGCTGCTCGGCGAAAGTTGAATACACGTCCAGTATCATAGAGCAGTTTATACTGCGACGGGAGGGTGATCTCCTGAATTATTTTTAACTTGGGTGCCCAGAAATTATCCTTTAAACGAACTTTTTCAATCGGTACTGGATGGAGCTTAGCGAACCTACTGCGAGCAGTATCCACAATAACTGTTAACCCGCCCATATGATAATCCTCCCTCGATCTAATAGAGAATTATTTGTGACAAATGCATTTAACATTTACCTTGAAAATATAACTCTATTCTCTGAATTAAGAACCTTGACATAGGTTTAAGAACTTGAGGATCATAGAGTAATATTGGGTTGGCGATCATGGGTTCAGAGAATGACCGTAGGGTTATTGAGTATTATAGGAAAGTGGCTGAAAGCTACGACAAAGAGTATTCTGGTGCTTTTTTGGAAGCAGATTTATGACAGGATTACTTGGCGTTATATTGAGCCTTACCTTCCCAAAGATGGTGTTGTGCTGGATGCTGGGGGCGGAACTGGCAAGTGGGCCATTCCAATGGCTAAGAAGGGCTTAAGGATTATGATTTATGATATTTCTGAGGACATGCTTAAGGTTGCCCTTCGAAAGGTTGAGAAGGAAAATATTCAGGAAAGGGTCATAAATCGAGACCTTCTTCATTACTTTTTCTTCGCATCTTCGTTTCCAATTTTTCCTAAAGCCCATGCTGCATGCATCTTACAACGGTGCTTCTCCTGTGCTTTAACGCTTGAGCGAGAGCTGGAATGGCTGCGGGATCACGCAGGTTTCCGAGTCCAAGATTATAAACCGATTGGAAACAATAAAAAGATTTTCCAGACGAAAACAAACAAATTTTAATCATAGCGTCCATCTTTGTTAGACTAATCTGCATCAAAACTGTTAAGAGCATCTAGGCGCATAAGTATTGATTGAATATAGTAAATATATACATAGAGTATTAAAAACGTTGAGGAAGATAAGGATTCGAATACATCAGCGACATAAACAATATAAAACTCTTTAGAAAACCTAAAATCCTAGCTGACTTGAAGGGGCCGTGGTCGAGCATGGTCTAAGATTCGCGCCTGGGGCGTGCGAGGTCGTGGGTTCAAATCCCACCGGCCCCACTTTTAGATACACCGGCCCCACTCGTTCAGCTGCGTTTTCCAACCCAGGGCTACTTGCGTTTTCTGATGATTGGTATTTTGTCAGATTGTCCACTAGAGAACCTCTCGCGTTTGGTTCGGAAAAGAATTGTTACATTGAGGCAGATATTGGAAAAATTTGGAACGAGTATGAACGGCTTGTAGATAAGGCTCACTTTGATAAAGAAGGTAGAGCAGTGGTAAATGTCCGATGGATTGTCCGGAGTGCAGGTGTTATATCTCTAACTACGGTGATGGATACAATTCTGTTGAAGAGAGACTCGGCAGACAAAAGTATTGTTACTAAATTGAGTGCAGATGAAGCCTTGCAGTATATGATTGCAAATGATTTCTGTAATCCTCATCAGCTTGTGAAAGATCAGAGAAAACTTGAGTTACGAAAGGATTTCTTCCGTAGATATTTTAAGCAGACAAATGTCTATATGGTCAATACTATCATGCCCCCGCAAGAGACTCAGCAGAAAATTAGAGAAATGCTAAATGTAAGCGATAGCCTCTAATGGTTAAGAAAATAGGGAGTATTTACCTTGCCAGACCTTATTACCATTGGGCATGTCTTGATGGATATTCGCATTTTTGTAGATGAATTCCCTAAAGCCGATGAAGAGGCAAAAACTGATAAGTTGAGTCTAGGTGGTGGAGGTTCTGCTGCAAATGTGGCTGTGGGCGCATCACGACTTGGTGTGAAATCGGGGTTCATAGGATCCGTCGGTTTTGACACTTTTGGGCGAGTGCTTTTAGAAGAACTTGAGCATGATGGCGTCGACGTAGCCCATGTTAAAGTTGATACCGCAACAAGCTCAGGGTTAACAGTAATTGCCATTAACAAGAAGGGGCAAGTAATAATGTTCGGATACACTGGAGCAAGCGACACATTATTTCCATCTGATTTGAATAAGAATTATATTTCATCCAGCGAACATATTCACATTACTGGACTTTCATTTGACACCGCTCTAGCCGCTGCAAAAATGGCAAAGAAAGCAAATGTTACAGTTTCTTTTGATCCTAGAAGACTCATGTCAAAGATGGGACTAAAAAAGTTGTTGCCCCTCTTACATTATGTTGACCAGATTCTTCTAAATCAAGAGGAAGCCCAAGAGCTCACAGGCAAATTGAACTTGAAAAAACAGCGAAGATTCTTCTTACATCTGGACCGAAAACAGTCATAATCAAAAGAGGCCCAGATGGCGTATTTGTAATGAATCGGACGTGGCAACTTAAGGTTCACCTCCTTAGGTTGTTGTAGTAGTATGTGAGCATGTCGCAGATTAGGTTCCAGCATTCTATGCTCCTCCTCCATCTTAGGTGTGGGTTATGTT
>JAGTQL010000107.1 GCA_018396555.1 Candidatus Bathyarchaeota archaeon
AACTCTGATCATGAAGTCTCCAGGCCTCTTGCTGGTTGCGTTTAGAGAAGCATGTATGATGTGTTCGCCCGCATCAACTATGAAGCTATTGTTCGAGAAAGGAGGGTCATTGTCAACGCTTATCCAGAGCTGCGAGCCGTCGAGGGTGAACATTGGCACGATGACAACGTAGAATTCTCCGGTTACGACGACGTTTGGAAGCTTAATGGTGTGCCAGTCCAGCGTAGCATTGTTGAAGACCTCGCTAAGGAGGAATGAAGACCAGTATTTAGTGTTTAAACCATTGTCCCAGATTTGAACGTAGAAGACTGGGGCAGGGCCCCTTAGAATACAGGTTGCGTGAAGCCTTATCGCCGTTATCCTCCAGCTATCTGAGGGCGGTGCGAACCTGACCATCGCTGCATAAGGGTAGAAGTCGCTCCAACCGTATTCAGCACTGCCATCATCATGGTTAAGCTCGAAAGGAGAAGCATGAGCCTTGAGAAGACCTAAGAGGAGGGTTGACAGTAAGGCTAGGGCTAGAATAAGCATGATATGCTTACCCATAGTTGAAGTATTGGGGGTTAATGTTTTAAATAAATTTTTCGAACTCCGCATATTCTCATCCGGCTAAATGTAAATCAAGAGGTTTTAAGCATCCATGCCTCGGAATAATTTTCCATTATGGTCTTTGCCAAATCTAATTATAGTTCCTTTATATGTTTAAGGAAAAGCCATAGAATCTGAAGGAGAATCCCTGAAGTTATGAGTATTTTCGCCCATTCTCTTAGAAAAACAGTTGTAGCGATGTCGAATGGGGATGTAAAAATAGACAACATAATAAAAAGTATTCCTCCAACGATCAAAGCCATAGGCGGATTTCTAGCAGCGAACTCGAATACAGCCGATATGCCTAAATCCATTCTTATCACCTCCTTAGAATACGCCGTTACTCTTCTTCAGAATATAAATTTTCTCTAAAGATTTTTTGACAATCAAACGCTGATCAAGCTATAAGTAATTCGTAAATACAAATAGCGGTTAGTTGGATGACTTTACTTATTTACTCTATGAGCTAACCGAACTATCTTTGTACAAATTCTGAGAAGGCCCTGACAATAGATATGGTAACATTAACCTTATAAACTTCAATCTCATCAAGATCTTGTGAAATAGATAGAAATCAACATTGGAAACCTGTTCCAGAGTTTCGTGTGAGGGAAAATATGGAAGTAGGCTGGTTGCTGGAAAACTATTTCTCACACGACATAAAGACCTTCTCGGATAGGAGTGATGCATTTGAACTCTTACTGATCTGCAATAGGCTACTAAAACTATTAAAAGCCTTCGAGAAAGAGGATATAGGAGAAACATAATGATTGTAAATTTCTATAAACCACTTTTCGAGCATAAGTGTAGTGGCGAGTTTATTCTTGATCCGGAAAAATTAATGTAGATTTCGACTTCAGACAGTTACAAAATGGACACATTATGGGTGAGATACGGTTTCCATCGGAAACATTTCATGAGAAGATGCATGATTTATATGATTTGTTCCGAGCAATAAGAAAATTTAGGCTAGAAGGTAAAGATGAGCTTGGTTACAGGGTAATTCTTAATAACTGTTATTTAATCAGTATATCTGAATCAGATAGTAAATGCTTCTCCAAATTCAATTCTCTTGAAGTAATACAAAATCCTGAAAGACTAGAAGATAGTCCGAAAGACGAAATACTTGTAGAATTCGGTCTTCTAAACATGGATAAAACTTTCAGAGTTACGGTGGATACGCATTTAGGGAAATTATGCCTTGCACACATTAAAGACCATGAAGAATATTTAAGAACCATCAAAATACATAATATTTCGGCTGTTACCGCAATTGCCCAGATCCATATTGGAAAACCAGCATTGAACACACATTCAGAGATATTCTTTCGGATTCAATTGATGTGATAAATGGTTTTCTCAAAATAACAAGTCTAGCACAAACTTGTTATCATAACTGGTGCTGGGCCAGAATTTATGAAAAAACGGAAAATTCTCATGGTTATGAATTGGTGCTATGCAAGATGATAAGTCCTAAGATTAAAAAGCCTGTTTTCAGGGGTTTAACCAACCCAGCTCACTCTTCCCGCTTCATTCAATCCGCCTATAAAGGCTACGGCGGGCGAGAAAAAGAATTAAGAGAGCAATATGATTTTGACGATCTCTTGCAAATCACCAAATAAGTCATCATAGTTTACTCCTAAATGGTTTAACAGGATTTTGATTTGGTTTTTAAACGACCATCTATTTAGACCTCGTATTTTTGCATAGAGTTCGTCACATTGAGTGGAAGTTATTTTAGGGTTTGTCTCTAAAAATCGAGATAAAGCTTCTTCCAGTTTCGAACGGAGCTCCTTAAATACGCTTGAATCAAGTATATATTCACGCCCGGTTCTTTTCGAAAACCTGTCGACAAGTAGTTCAAGACAAATACAAGCCATTAGATACTGTGATTCTAAAACACTAGCAATATTTGCCTCCAAATACCACTCTAACGCTCTATCAAAATCATATTGCTCTCTTAATTCTTTTTCTCGCCCGCCGTAGCCTTTATAGGCGGATTGAATGAAGCGGGAAGAGTGAGCTGGGTTGGTTAAACCCCTGAAAACAGGCTTTTTAATCTTAGGACTTATCATCTTGCATAGCACCAATTCATAACCATGAGAATTTTCCGTTTTTTCATAAATTCTGGCCCAGCACCAGTTATGATAACAAGTTTGTGCTAGACTTGTTATTTTGAGAAAACCATTTATCACATCAATTGAATCCGAAAGAATATCTCTGAATGTGTGTTCAATGCTGGTTTTCCAATATGGATCTGGGCAATTGCGGTAACAGCCGAAATATTATGTATTTTGATAGAGCGTTAGAGTGGTATTTGGAGGCAAATATTGCTAGTGTTTTAGAATCACAGTATCTAATGGCTTGTATTTGTCTTGAACTACTTGTCGACAGGTTTTCGAAAAGAACCGGGCGTGAATATATACTTGATTCAAGCGTATTTAAGGAGCTCCGTTCGAAACTGGAAGAAGCTTTATCTCGATTTTTAGAGACAAACCCTAAAATAACTTCCACTCAATGTGACGAACTCTATGCAAAAATACGAGGTCTAAATAGATGGTCGTTTAAAAACCAAATCAAAATCCTGTTAAACCATTTAGGAGTAAACTATGATGACTTATTTGGTGATTTGCAAGAGATCGTCAAAATCAGAAACAAATTGACTCATGAAGGGAAGTATGATGACATTAATCGACTCTTGAACGTTTACGATAGACTTTATACATTATTGACACGAGTTTTTTAGCTATCCTGAATTATGATGATGAGTACTGAGATTGGGTTAAAGGATACTTTATACATTTCAAAGATGTAAAAATAACTAACCGAAATACAAAATATATGTTAGTCTAGAGATATAATAGATGGAACCATCCCGATACATCCTCAGAGAATTGAGGCTGGTGGTGCACTCATGGGCGCATTCGGTATAGAGGCTGGGGATTACATCGTAACCCTTAAAGGAGCTGTTGATCCACATTTCTTCTTCTCCACAACAAAGGAGGTGGGCGAAAACTTGATGTTGGATTCTACTAGAGATAGGTATTTCAAAGAATTTGATAATCTTAGAGAAGAGATTTCTTCCTCTACAAGTTTTCACCATATACGGCATGCTTCTTGCTAGGACGGTGTTCTCGGAAAAATATTTTATGTCGCGGAAGGACCTCCCTGCCCCGTAGTCCCTTCAAGCCCCTCCAGTTTCGCCCAATTCATAACATCGTCCTCAGTCATAATCAATATTCTTGTTTTCGGCCTTGCCTCAGAAATCCATCGTTCTACAAATTTTTTCAGCTTTTCCCAGAGCTTTCCTTCCGGTTTCTTCGCATCACTCTTATTCTCCCTTCTCATTCTATCAATATTCTCTTTCGTCAGGACTATGACGCCCAGTAGTGCACCAAGATTTTCTAGATTTGCCACGCTTCCCTTTACCTGCTTAGATTCTGCATTGGCCTCAACCTCAAACCCAACGACCGCCACAAGCGGATACTTCCACATGTGTACCTTTTCTAAACCATACCGAAACCTTTTATCAAGCCATGCTACATCAACCCACGCGGATCCAGAAGCCCCGACCTCTGTTCTAGCCTCAAAACCCAATTTCTTACCCAATTCAAGAAGCGTCTTAATCACTTCATCCTTCATTTGCTCTAATTGATTAAAAAGAGAAGAACATAAACCTTACTAAACATGATTCAGTATTATTAGAACTGCAGCCTCTTGCTTTAGCGCGTCATTTTTATAGCAAGTCTTTGCTAAGAGGTTCGAGAAAGCGACTGAAATTCATCAATTATCATATTATAATTGGTGTCGACTTAAAGACATTTTATTTCATTCAGTATTTCTCTAACCTTAAATAATTGGCCTTTACTGAAGCCATTGTCCATCGCTTGCTGAAACATCAGAAAAAATTGTTAAACTATTTTGAGAGAAAGCAGAGTGAAGTAATCGAGAATGTGGTTCTTCACCTCTCGGATATAGTGATTCACCATTGCTAATCTGGAGGATAAATCCGAAAACTACGTGTGCAAGGGAGATGATGCTGTTGAGCCTGATGTTAAGTCGACGTGCGCTATGAGACTGGATTTCCGAGACCCCGGAAGCCCTGAGGTCGTTAAACTTATTCCATCATGGCTACTTTAATCGCAAGGTAACTGATATACATCAGAGAACTAGAATCAGCTACCAAGATAAAATAAACCGAATTAAAGAATTAGTGCGCTATGCTTCGTCCGGGTCGGGCAGGTCCCAGTCAGGGTCAACCTTAACGTTGCCGAGAGCCTTCTCAAGCATGATTCGTTGCTCTATGGATGCGACGAGCTTACGGGTGAACACTGCAGCGTCAGGATTAATTGAGACGGAGTCAATACTGGCTCTAACCAAGAATTCTGTGAACTCAGGATAGACCGAAGGAGCCTGGCCACAGATGCTCACAGTCTTGCCGTCGCGA
>JAGTQL010000020.1:0-1548 GCA_018396555.1 Candidatus Bathyarchaeota archaeon
GACTTTCAAGTTAAGAAGAACTTTCGTTTCACATGGATGAAAAAGAGATGGGAAATAGACATACTTGGATTAAAAAAGCCGGTAATTATTTCAGCTGACTGTAAACACTGGCATAAAGGGTGGAGTGGAGCTGCAAGCGTAAAATCTGCAAAAAGCCAAATTGGAAGAACAAAGGCTCTGGCAGAGGCATCTTCTTCTGGAAGTGTGCGAAGCAAAATTGGCATAGAGAGATGGGAGCACGCATACTTTATACCAGTAATTCTATCGCTGGCTCCATCTCAGCATAAATTTTATGAAAGAACCCCAATAGTTCCTGTTTTGCAAATCAGAGATTTCTTACAGAACGCCATAGTTTATCTGGATGAGATAAATAGATTTCATGTCTCATTCAGAAGCCTTGGTTAAATTGCCAGTCATACAGCAAAAATTCGTATGTGCGGCCAGTAAAAATAAGAATAAATTAAAAAGATGTTATACAATAAGCTGCTTAGCATTTTTAGGCTTCAGCGAAAAAGAAAACAGGCTTTTTCCCATCTTCCGCATTAGAAGCATAATGCATGCAATGATACATAAACCCATAATAATGGAGATAAATAAAAGTCTAGTGTAATCCCTTCTCCAAACCGCCCTTATCTCCCTTGAGCCGTCAACATATACTTCAACAACTCCCTCATCTATCACTCTATCTTTAGGTCCCAGCCCCTCAAAATGATCAAAAACATCCTGGATGATAAAGCCCAACCTTGTTTCACTCAGCCTTATAGTAGCATATGAACTTTCGTCATACCAGCCAGACCCGAAAACTTCACCATGCGTTGTATACACGGAGATATAATATGTTCCCGAAATTGGGATCAGCGCATTTAACAGGTCCTTTCTCCACTCGCTCTTAACCGGATCATAAGCGCCAAATCCGGAGCAGAATTCCCAGTAGCACCAGGCAATATTTCTCTTTTCCGCTTCCCTGGCGACAAAATATGTCCACCTTACCCTAGACGTCATCTCAGCCTTACTATAAGCGCCAAATTCCCCGAGAAAAAGAGAAACATTATTATTTCTAGCAGCCCATCTGACAGCGATATCAAGTTCATCTGTAATCTGTTTTCTTTCAGCTTCAGTTCCTGTCCATCTTCTTCCCACAGGAGGTGTGGGTGAAACCCACTCCGCCCCCTGATGGGTGAACTCGAAAGGTGTGTAGAAATGAAATGTAACCACTATGTTTTCATCGTTGGCTGGAATCTCAAGATGCTCAAGTCTATAGACGCTATTCCAATCAACCGGCCCAAATATTACTTTTCTATCCGGATTTGTCTCCCTTATAACTTTAATAGCATCCCGGGTTAGCTCATTCCATAAGCTGCTTGTTAAGTTTTCGTGAGGCTCATTAAGCAGCTCGAAATATAGCGCATCAGGATAATCTTTGTAGTGCTCAGATATTTGTTTCCATAGCGATATGAATCGATCCCTATGCTCCACCGGTTTCTCCATGATCTCCTCGTAATGATGAATATTTATGATCGTGATAAAGTTCTGTCCCAAAGATTTATT
>JAGTQL010000020.1:1601-23180 GCA_018396555.1 Candidatus Bathyarchaeota archaeon
AGATATCTGCGTGACTCGACCATCTTATTGGGATCCTAACCGTATCAAAACCGGCTTTCCTTATTATCTCAAAATACTCGTCTTTAATAACCACCCCCCAATCTCCCTCATTAGGGGCTTCTAAAGCATTTCCAATATTTATTCCTCGTCGCATTTTCACCTTTAAATTACCTCCATTAACTTTAATATTATGAGCCGGCCACGCTTGGTAAGCGCCCCCCGCCGCTTGCATAATTAATTGAATCAAAATTAAAATTGGAATGAAGAATGCAAATATTTTTTTATACGCAAGTAAAAGCATCCTTCCCAACTCTATTTAAAATTAGTCCCTTTCCATCAAATAAATCTTCCTTTAGGACTCGCACGTTTCTACCAATCGCATGCTTGATTTGATGCTTAAATGTTGTTAAAATAGGGACAATAATTTGGACCAAAATTAATGTCAAAAATTTTATACTCGATAAAATATACATGGTTAACATTATGAACCATCTATGATGCAGCAAGCGAGAACTCTCGCCACATTAAATTACTGTAAGGACGGAAAAATGCAATGAAAACTGTTACGCGCAAGATATTACAAAGATTACGCCCTCTATGGTCTTTGATTTTTTGAAAAAGATTTATTATTTTGTTAGGGTAAATTTTTTATCCAAAAAGAGGCTTGAAAAATGTCCCAATTAAACGAAGAGCTAATTAAGATAGTAAATGTGTCCATGCCGTTTCCCGCAGAGGTTATAGCGGCTTACTCACGCCTAGGCATTGTCTTCACAAGCGGCGAATTGGCAAGGGAAGCTAAGATTCCAAGGTCAACCGCAAAATTTTATGTGCGTAAAATGCTTGAAATGCACATGATATCCAAGGTGCCATATAAAAAGAAATATCAAAAATATGCGAACGCAAAAAACTTTTCAGATTGGCTGATGGACCTCATAAAGTTAGCCATAAGGCCTCTTGAAGAGAAAGAACAGTATGATAATTTAAAGCGGGGGCGCTAGTTATTGTCACTAAGAGAACTTGCAGCGAAAAGTAAGCGAAAAGGCAGACGCGGCAGACTCTTAACAATTAAGGAAATTAAGCGCATAAAGAAGCGCGGTTATCAAGCCGAGAGAGACCTCGTAAAGAAACTCCGTGAGATAGGTTTCAAGTCTACTAGGATTCCAGTTTCAGCGCCAAGCAGCGAACCCCTACCAGATGTGTTTGCCACAAAAGGTAAATGCATAATAGCTTTTGAGGTGAAAGCTCCAAGCGCTGAAAGGGCCTACTTTCCAAAAGATCAAATAAAAAAGTTATTTGACTTTCTAAGTATATTTGAAGCTTACACAACAAAGATAGCAGTAATATGCGCAAAATTTCCTTATAGGTGGGTTTTCAAAGAAGTAGATAAAATCGATGACTACTCAATACAAAAAGATGAAAAGAGCAACATAAGGCTTGAGGCTATGAAATGATGGATACACTTTCAGTCCAAAACTCAGATATATATAATTCATGAAGCCTCTGAAAATAAAAATGCTTTTCTGGAGTAGTTCGCTCTTCACCTCTCACCATTAGCAGTAAGATGGCTAGAAAAAATGTACCAAAAATTCTTTCTCCCAAGGCTTCCGGGAGATTTTGAACATACCGTGGACAGAAAAATTGTCCATTTAAAATTCGGAATAAAGCCTATTAGTTCCCCTCGTTTCTATTAGATTTTCAGGAGATGAAAATCTGTTGAGCGCTAGAAGTATTGGTTTAATTGTTAATCCGATAGCTGGCATGGGAGGATCAGTAGGGCTAAAGGGAACAGATGGCGGAGAAATACTGAATAAGGCTCTGGCTCTTGGGGCCAAGCCGATTGCGCCTAGAAGGACTGAAGATTTTCTCTCATGCTTGAAATCTTTAGATGGAAAAATTAATTTTTTAGTTGGAGCTGGGCTAATGGGTGAGATTGAGGCGAAAAATGTTGGTCTTAAACATTTGGCTATAGGCCAATATAAAGATGAAACGACCGCTGAAGATACAAAAGTAACTGCTAAACTCATGATGGAAGAAGGTATTAACTTACTTGTTTTCTGTGGCGGTGATGGGACAGCAAGGGATATAATGGACGTCGTGGGGATGAATGTGCCGGTTATAGGTGTGCCAAGCGGCGTTAAAATGCACAGCGCCGTATTTGCAATAAACCCGGAATCAGCAGCAAGCATAGTTACCAGGTTTATACTTGAGGGGCTGCCGCTGAGGGAGGCGGAGGTAATGGATGTTGATGAGGAAGCCTTTAGAAGCGGGCTTCTGTCAGCCAAACTCTATGGCTATATGCTGGTACCATACGAGCCGGAGTTAATCCAAGGAACAAAAGTTGCCAGCTTTATGACTGATGATGAATTGCGCAATCAAGCAGCGATTGCAGTATATGTGATTGAGAAGATCATGGAGCCGGACACCATATACATTCTTGGGCCTGGAACAACTGTGCGTACAATCACGGATCTCTTAGATGAGAAGAAAACCCTCCTAGGAGTCGATCTGCTTTGTAATGGCAAAATATTAGAGCATGATGTAAATGAAGCAAAGATCTTGGAAATGATTCGCGGCAAAAAAGCAAAAATAATAGTCACGCCGATAGGTGGACAAGGCTTCATATTTGGAAGGGGCAATCAGCAGATAAGTTCCACGGTGATTAAAGAAGTTGGCGTGGAAAACATAATTGTCATAGCCACAAAACAGAAGATAAGGGGCTTAAAGAAATTAAGGGTTGATACTGGCGAGGTGGAAATAGACTGGGAATTAAGAGGCTACATAAGGGTAATAATTGATTACGGTGAAGAACTCGTGATGCTGGTAGATTAGGATTACTAATGGATTAAAAATTAGGCCTATTATTAAGTGAGCAATGATTAATATTTTAATTTTTATTATGGACAATTTAATAATCCCAAAAACAATCTTCTCCTAGAGGCTTCGCCACCATAATGGTTAGAAAGTTGTGAAAGAATGCTCCAATAAGTTCTGAAGAAGGGGATTTCGCTGCTTAATGGTATCATTTTCGTTTAGCTCAATTTTTGATCCGAAAATAAGCAGAAATTTTTCTTCTTTAGATCAAAAATAAAAATAGATATTTTAAATGTCCATTTATGAAAAGAACCTTTTCTTCACGTATCTTCCCCTTATATTTATGTAGAACCCGCATTTTGTGCATCTATTATCTTCAGTAATTGCATAGTGTAAAACCTTGAACCCATACCGTTTTATAAGCGTCTCCCGACAGTTTGGGCAGTAAGTATTTTCATATTTATGCCCCGGAACATTACCTACGTAAGGATATAGAACACCGGACTTCTTTGCTATTTCATAGGCTCTCTCCAAAGTTTCTATTTTCGTTGTCGGATTATCAAACTTGTATGCGGGATAATATCTTGTGAAATGTAAAGGCGTCTCCGGTCCTGCCTCCTTAAGAGATCTCTCAATTATTGATCCTAAGCAATCTGCATCGTCATTCACGCCTGTAACAACTAGGTTCACCAGTTCAACGTGAAATCCCATCTTCCTCGCTTCCCTAACATTTCTCCAAACCTTCTCGGAATCTATTCCGCCGCAGAATTTTTCATAGACTTCTGAGTCACCTTTAATGTCAATTTTCAAGCCATCCATACCCGACTCACGGAGAGCCTTTAAAGCCTCAAGCGTCATATAACCATTTGAAACATAACATGCATATAGTCCCTGAGCAAGCCCAATTTTAAATAGGTCAATATTCCAATCTGTAAGGAGAGTTGGCTCCTGAAAACTAGAGCATAATCCTTCATCACCTTTACTAACGGCCAATTCAATGATATCTTCAGGCGGGTAATAATTGATGCGGCCTAGGTCTGGAGCCATCTTAGATAAGTTCCAGTTCTGGCACCATGGGCAGTCGAAATTGCATGACCATGTTGAAAATGTAACCGCTGTTGAACCCGGCCAATAATGGAAGAATGGTTTAATCTCTATCGGTCTGCTTTCAACCGCGCTGAGGGCGCCATAAACTAGGGTGTAAACCTTGCCGCCAATATTAACTCTGGTTTTACAAAAGCCTAAACTATTCGGCGGGATTTCGCATCTTCGTTCGCAAAGCGTGCATTTAACTTTATAATCTGCAATTTTCTCATAAAATATGGACTCGCGAATATTAGGCAGATGCAACGGTTTTTCCAAGATCACGCCTCAATATTCTTTGTAACAGGACAAAAATAATAAAGTTCCGTAAGTAATAATGCTTATTCTGAAGTGAGCGGAAATAATGCGTATGCTCGTTTATGGGTGAAATATTAATGAAAGTTAAGATAAAAAATGGAGAAGAAATTTTAAGCAATGCCTTCACGGTTATCGACCGTGAAGCGAGAAGAATAGCTTTAAATGCTATTGAGGGGGCTCTTGAATCCGTAGATCCAAAAGAGCTCGTTCACTTGAGAGTTAAAATTTTTAATGATAAATTAATTATAAACAATAATATCTTCGAGCTAAAATCATTTAGGAGAATATTCGTGGTTGGCGGCGGAAAAGCAAGTGGATATATGGCTGAGGCGCTGGAAGAAATTTTCAATGGACGAATAGAGGACGGGATAGTTGTTGTTCCACATGGAACGGCGGAGAGATTTAAAACAGAAATAATAAGGTTTCATGAAGCAAGCCACCCTATTCCCGATCAGAGCAGCGTTGAAGGCGCAAGAAAAATCTTAGATCTAGCAAAAGAGGCTAATGAAAACGATCTAGTCCTGTGCCTAATTTCCGGAGGGGGATCAAGCCTAATGGCTTACCCACGTGAAGGCATATCCCTTGAAGATAAAAGAAGGACCACGGATGTTTTGCTTAAATGCGGAGCGACAATTAACGAAATAAACACTGTCAGAAAGCACCTGTCAAAGTTTAAGGGCGGACAGCTTGCGAGAAGCGCACATCCAGCAACGCTCATCAGCCTATTGCTTTCAGACGTCGTCGGCGACCCATTAGATGTCATAGCTTCTGGACCAACAGCCCCTGACACAACAACATTTAAGGATGCAATTAATGTGCTGAAGAAGTATAATGTTTGGGACGTGGTTCCAGAATCTGTAAGAACTATTCTTTCGAATGGAGAAAAAGGTTTAATTGAAGATACGCCGAAAAGTAGCGATCCATCTTTTAAAAAGGTTTATAATTATATTATAGGGAACAATAGAATCGCATGCATCGCGGCTATGAATGAGTTAAAGAGGGCTGGTTTAAATACGATTCTGTTGACCTCGCAAATTGAGGGTGAAGCGCGAAATGTGGGTTTAATAATAGGAGCCGTAGCAAAAGAAATAGCTTCGTCAAATAATCCAATTCAGCGCCCAGCAGGACTGGTTATTGGTGGGGAAACAACGGTCACTGTGATAGGAAAGGGTATTGGGGGCAGAAATCAGGAAATATGTTTAGCATCAGCACTAAGAATAAGTGGATTAAAGGGCGTGACGGTGGCTTCAGTCAGCACAGATGGGATTGATGGACCTACGGATGCTGCAGGAGCGATTGTAGATGGTAACACCATCTTCAACTCAAAGTTAAAGGGTCTTGACGCTGAGAAATATTTGAATAATAATGATTCCTACTCATTCTTTAAGAGGATGGGCGACTTAGTTTACACAGGTCCCACTGGAACAAATGTGAATGATATCTCAATTTTAGTAGTGTTATAATTATTTTTCAAAAATTAGGCTTATCCTCTCTTCTTTAGGTTTCTCCTCAACATGCCAATTAAGGGTGTAGCCGCCTAAATATGAACCGCCAATAGATGTGAACAGCGGTATAAGTATGCCTTTCAAGACATGCTCCATTCCCGCTATTTGATAGCCGACAGCTATCAAGTATAGTAGAAATAATATAAAGCCAATAGCGCTTGGAAAAACCATGTTCACCTTAAGCCGCTCTTTAACTTTATATCCTAGGTAGAATCCGCCTAGAAAACCAGCCGGCAAATAAATGAGCCCTAGCCTAATTAAGTAGTATCCGTTTCTCGCTTCCTCAAAAATGAAAACTCCTAGAGAACCATATGATTTAACGATCCATTCGGTAAGCCTCCAGGGCGCTCCAAATCCGTCAAGAATTAAAATTATGCCGAAACATATGGCTCCGCTTATAAGCATGTGAATTATTAACCATGGGTCTATTTTTTCACTCACTCTCACGCTTAACCACCAAGGAGTTCACTAATATTTGAAAATCATCATACGTTGCGTTCCATGCTTGATCTCTCCAAGTATAGAAGATAATCTCGAGAAGATTGCGTTTTGTCAATGAAGAAATGAAAATCCCCGTAATATTATAAGTTTCATTTTCCTCCATTGACATCGATATATTTTTAATCTGAATCTTTGAATAAGAGGCTTGCCGCTCAGAGACTTTAATAGTTCCGTTCTCAACAAATTGTAGAGTAGCATTCTGACTTTTCTTTTGAAACCACCCATAGAATCTTTCAATTTCAAAAATTGCTATTGAAAATTCATCCGTAATATTTTGCTCGCCCATAAACCCTTGCACAGATTCCTGAGTTTTATAATAAATTATATACGTCATCGCGTCTTCCTCGGCATTGAGCAGATAAATTGCGCAAATGGTTTCATTTTCCCAAAATGGGAGGACATACGGATAAGGTGTGCGCCAGCTCTTTGGAAGTTTAAATTCAATGGTTTTCATGTCGATACGCAGGTAGTTTCCATCTTCGGTCAATTTACCCATTAATGTGACATGTATCGTCAAATATCCAGCTGCTAAGAAGGCTAAAATCAATATTAAGAAAACCGCGAGCGGTAGTCGAATCCTAAACAGTTTACTTCTCATATATAAATCCCAACGAGATTCTCTATTCCTTTAATATCATAATTGAATAAAACTTTTTTGGAATTAGGCACCTAAGCATTAACCGAAAGGCTTGAATACTTACACATGGATACAAATGCATTAAGGTTCACCGCCAACAGACAGTATGCTGGAGGAAGGATTATGCGAAAGATGAAGGCTGCAGTTTTATATAAGCCTTTAGATATGAGGATACAGCGTCTTGATGTCCCGGAGATCGGCCCCCTCGATGTTCTTGTGAAAATGAAGAGGGTCGGCATATGTGGTTCAGATGTGCATTTTTATCTTCAAGGCAGAATATCATCCTTTATCGTAGAGAAGCCGATCATTCTTGGGCATGAATGTTCAGGCGAAATCGCTGAGGTAGGGGAGAAGGTTAAAAATGTTAAAGCCGGTCAAAGGGTCGTTATTGAGCCTGGTTTTACTTGCGGAGTATGCGAGTATTGCCGGTCTGGACGCTACAATTTATGCAGGGATGTCCGTTTCTATGGGACTCCTCCCTATAACGGCGCTTTCGCAGAATATGTTTCAGCGCCAGCTCAAAATGTCTATCCAATGCCCGATAACATGACTTATGGAGAAGGAGCCATAATAGAGCCTTTAGCCGTTGGAATGATGGCAGCGAAGCGTGGCGGGGTTACGGTTAATGATAGCGTCGCCATATTTGGTGCTGGACCAATTGGGCTTTTAGCTCTTCAAGCCGTTAGGTCCTACGGTGTAATTGACGTGTACGTAACCGATATCGTTGATTACCGGCTTGACTATGCCCTAAAACTGGGTGCTGAGGCAGTTATAAATGCTTCTAAAGAAAACGTTCTCGAGCAGATTATGCAGTTAACTGGCAATAAAGGTGTTGGCGTTGTTATTGAAGCATCAGGCTCAATTAAGGCTTTACAGCAAGCACTAGATATCGTTAAACCTGGCGGGCGCATAGTTCTGGTTGGATATCCGCTAGTTGAGGTCCCGCTTTTAATTGATAGGGTTCTGGAAAAAGAATTGAATATTCTCGGGGTTCACAGATATGCAAATGTTTTTCCAACCGCTATAAAATGCGTTTCCTCGGGGAAAATCGATGTAAAATCCCTTATAACCCACATCTTTCCATTAGATAGAATTCTAGAGGGCTTTGAAGCCCACATTAAGAAAATTGGTAATCCAATCAAAATTCAAATTGAAATTTCTTAAGATCTCTTGGGACGAATAATTGTTTGAAAAGCTTACACAGCAGCCTAAAATACATCTTTCTGTAAAAACGGTATCCATTTTAAGCCCCTCTATGGAACACGTCAACTATGTGGAAATCACATTTTCCCTCGCCTAGATCAGTAAGTTCCCACGGCGGCCAGTATCAGAACCATGTTTAATGGGACATATTCAATTCAACGATAAACCATTTATACAATTTTTATGGTGTCCTTAAGGCAGCAAACAAAAGCAGAAAGCGCGCGCCAATAAAATATCAACTGTAGCAATGGATTAGGGAAGTGGATAGGTTTTAGGACGACTGAAAAGAAGCCTTGTACTGGTGGGGCTGACAAGATTTGAACTTGGGTCACGAGTAATGTTGATGCTTTTGTATCCGCTTCAATCTCAATGAACTAAGTTTACTCGATTTTCTTCAATTTAGCTGTGAAAAATCTAGCGCATACTATATGCTGTCTCAACGACGATTCTTGCTAGAGTAACGGCATCTTCCCCAACAAGCACTATCATTGGCTCCTTCCCAACATCCCCTTTATGATATATTACGTCCGGGACCCCGCCGGCTCTCTCGATCGAAACTTTAACACCCCAAGGTATGCTCATTCCTTCAATAAGCTTAGTTTCCTCAGGCTCCTCCCTTCTATCGTAAAATGATATTTTAAGCCCTTTATCATTTAAGACATCAAGGATTTTCTCTGAAAATTTCATGTTAATCGCAGCCCTTTTACTAGGATCATGCTTCATTACTTCAAGTATGTACCTTGCTAAATGGGATGATGCGCCGAAATCCGGGGATGAAGAAGACTTAACGCCGCTAAATACTTTCATGATTCTTCCTGGAATCGCTGCCACATCCTCTATGCTTTCAGCATATGGAAGAGCCATGGCAATGTTGATTCCAACCTCTGGCGTTACAAAAACCGTGCTACTTGAAGACTCAAGTATCCTTCTAGCTTGATCAACATTCTTCAAAACCTGATATTTCAATGCTTCTTTATATAACTGAGCCATTGGATTAACAGGACCAACACCTTTTCCAATATTTAACCCAAACTTTATCGCATATGTGATGAAAGCCTTTGCTTTCTCAACCGCTGAGGGTGCGTCATAACCCCTCGCTATAAAGGCAGCTATGGCGGCTGAGAAACTGCATCCGGTTCCATGCGTCGTATTTACATTTAACCTTTCTGCTTCGAAAATTCTGTAATCGCCTTTATAGTACAATACGTCAACGGCTTTTTCAGTGTTTAAATGCCCACCTTTAATCACAACTGACTGCGGGCCCATCATACAGATTTCCTCAGCAGCCTTCTCAGCATCCTCAATGTTCTCAATTTTTCTTCCAGTTAGATATTCGGCTTCAAATCTATTCGGGGTTACAACCGCTGCAACAGGGAATAGATGCTTCTTTAAAGCCTCCACAGCCTCAGGTTTTAATAAGGGCGCCCCAGATTTTGCTATCATGACTGGGTCGACTACCAGTGGGAAACCATATTTTGAAACCTCTGAAGCAACCGCTTTTATGATTTCCTCAGTATAAAGCATTCCAGTTTTCCCAGCATCTATTCCCATATCTTCAGCTACTTGCCTAATTTGCTCTTTCACAACTTCAGGCCTAACACATTCAACGGCGGTCACTGAGTAAGTATTCTGAGCTGTTACGCACGTTATCGCAGTGGCGCCATGAACGCCTAGAGCTGCAAAAGTCTTCAGATCAGCCTGTATTCCAGCTCCTCCACCGGAATCGCTTCCAGCAATGGATATGGCTACTGGAATTTTTCCCTTCAACCGTTTATGTTCAAACATTTGCCGAACCCTCAAATATAGAGAAGACTGACGCCTCTTTAAAATATATTTTGAGCATGGGATTCTTAAAATGCGATCACAATAAAATGTTTTAATTTAGCAAAATTGAGAAACGTTTTTATAAAAAAAGGGAGCAAAACATTAATCGATCGGGGTGATTGCTATCTTGGATCCGGGAAAACTTCGCGAGTTTTTTATGAGGGGTGTTGTGATGTGCGTTCAGCTAACTCCTTTTAAAGAGAACGAAGACGTTGATTATGAGGGGCTAAGAGAGAACACTGCCTTCTTAGTGGAGGAGAGTAAGGGAGAACCCTTAGTTTTAACACCTGTTGGAAGTACCGGAGAAAAATACGCTGTTACAGATGAAGAGTGGAGAAAAATCGTTAAGACTGTTGTGGACGTCGCAAATGGCAAGATTCCAGTGGTGCCCGGCGCTTCGCATTCCGGCACCAGAGTTGCTTTAGAACGAGCTAAATATGCGCAGGATGTTGGCGCTGACGGTGTGATGATAGTATTGCCCTACTATCATGTTCCTGAGGAGGATGGGCTATATCTGCATTATAAGAGGATTGCGGATGCATTAGATATAGGTGTGGTGCCTTACAATAACCCAGATGCCTCAAAAATATACATGATGCCTCATATTCTCAAGAAATTGGTGGAGACTACTGACAATATTGTTGCTGTGAAGGAGAATACGCCGTTCATACCAACGCTCTACGAGCACATAAAAACTGTCGGTGACAAAGTCCCAATTTTGCAAGGTAGAGGTGAGTGGTGGTTTGCAGCCACCGTCTTCCTCGGCGTAAAAGGATACATTTCAGGATATGCAAATTTCATGCCAAAAATAAGTTTCGATTTGCTTAGGGCCGGGCTCAGCGGGGATTTTCCAAGGGTAAAGGGGGTAATGAAGAAGTTAGACCCGTATGAGGAGTTCATAGCAAAAATATGTAAGAAATATGGTCCCTCAACAACAATACTGCCCTATCCATACGTAAGCTCTTATATGATTTATGCAGTGATGAAGGCAACAATGGATATGCTGGGGCTTAAAGGAGGACGCATGAGATTACCACTATTGGATCTAAAAGAGGAAGACAGAAAAGAACTGGAAAAGATAGTTTTTGAAAAGCTGGGATTAGAAAAAGTAAAGCAATGATCTTTCAACTATAAAGAGGCTATAAGCTCAAAGCTAAACTTTTTTCTATTGGGACATGGCAACTTAAGGTTCAAAAACTCTCATCAAGCATAGGCGTAATGTTAGAGCTGACGAAACAGCGTTCTCAGCAAATATGCAGGACTAAAACAGGAGGCTGTAAAACATGAATTAGAGAAGAAACTGGAGCAATAAAGGATTAAGCCGCAAAACAGTATTCTACGTTAAGTATATTTAAAGGCATTGAGCTTTAAGCGCGTCTTTCAGCATCTTTATGGCACAGTATTCTGAACACATTGAGCATGCCTCTGGACTTTTGAGTTTGGATCTGCCGCGTATTCCTACAGCCTTCTCCCGGTCTATGGCGCTTTCTATCTGCTTCCTCCAGTCTAATGCCGCTCTGGCTTTAGCCATCTCTAAATCTTTAGCAGCGGCTTTATGTCCAAGCTTGGCTATGTCAGCGGCATGCGCCGCTATCCTAGTTGCTATGACGCCTTCCTTAACATCATCCAGTGATGGTAATCCAAGATGCTCAGCCGGAGTCAGATAGCAGAGAAAATCGGCGCCAGCCAAGCCTGCCAATGCCCCCCCAATCGCGCCAACTATATGGTCATACCCGGGAGCTATTTCCGTCACAACCGGACCGAGAACATAAAGCGGCGCTTCCCTACAAATTGTTTTCGCAAGCCTAATATTTGTCTCCACATGGTTTAGCGGCAGATGCCCCGGGCCCTCAACCATTGCTTGAACATTTGCATTTCTAGCCCTTTCAACAAGTTCGCTAACCATTAATAGCTCCTGAATTTGGAAGTAGTCTGTTGAGTCGAATATGCATCCGGGCCTCAGCCCGTCTCCTAAGCTTAAGGTGAAATCGTATTTAGCGGCTATTTCCAGTAGATAATCATAGTTCTTATACAGCGGGTTCTCCTCATCATTATGAAGCATCCATACAGCTAGGAATGTTCCGCCTCTACTTACGATCCCCATTAAGCGAGGCTCCTTCGCAATTTTTTTCACAATTTCCCTTGTAACACCGCAGTGCACCGTCATAAAGTCAACGCCGTCTTTAGCGTGCTTCTCTATTACATTGAAGACGTCATCCTCAGTCATGTGAACTATTGAGCCCTTTTTCCTAGCAGCCTCTACAGCTGCTTGATATATTGGGACTGTTCCAACCGGCGCATCAACTGCCTTCAGGACTGCTCCACGTATCTCATCCAGATTGCCGCCTGTGCTGAGATCCATTACCGAATCTGCACCGTACTTTATTGCTGTTTTAGCCTTCTCGATTTCCAGGTTTAAGTCGCATATGTCGGGGCTTGTGCCAATGTTGGCATTAACTTTAGTCCTTAAACCTTTCCCAATGCCTACTGGACGAACATTTTCACGCTGAACATTACGCGTTATAATAATTGTTCCCTCAGCAATACGCATACGTATAATTTGCGGTGATTCGCCTTCATCTAGGGCAACCAACCGCATCTCTTCAGTTTCCCGTCCTTCTTTAGCAGCCTTCATCTGAGTCGACATTAATAATGCACCTTTGATGGAATGCATTAATAATTTAATGTTGAAGAACTTATTATTGGTTTTGATATTATATTTATTTTTAAGTGAATTTTAACGTAAGATTCTTATTTACGTCTAACTTATAATCCTAAAATTCCAATTGAGCTGATGAGATTTGCCTGTGAAAATCCTTAAGATTGAGGATGGAAGCGCATTTATTCTAGAACGGGTCATGTATACTAAGCGTTATACTTTATACCTTGACAGGAACAAATGTGTAGGTTGCGATCTCTGTATAGTTGCATGCCCAAAGGAAGCGGTAAAAATCGTTAACCCCTCAGATCTTGCGGATATTGAGAATCCGCCAAGGAAGATCACAGTTAAGGTCCTGGATGATAAATGCAACTTTTGCGGTATATGCAGTGAAATATGCATTTTTGGAGCCTTTAAGCAAAGTGTTAATGACGAAGAGTTCATTCCGGTCTTAAAAAGCGAGAGTTTTCCAGAAGTGATCCATGAGGTTGAGGTTAATGAGAGTAAATGCCCAACAGGCTGCAAGGTTTGCGAGGAAGCATGCCCACTTAGCCTAATTAAGGTTAAATGGAACGGTGAATCGGGAGGCAAGGTTAACGTTGAGATTGATAGGGATCATTGTCCAGTATGCCGAATATGCGAGGTAAAATGTCCATACAATGCGATACATACTAGGAAAATAATTTCTGGCTTAATTAGGGTGAATATTGACCTATGCCCTGAGGGTTGCCGAGCCTGCGTTGACGCATGCCCAATACCCAATGTTCTTTCCATATCTAATGATGGAAAAGTCAATGTTAATGATTCTTTCTGCGTCTATTGCGGCGCATGTAAAAATGCCTGTCCGGTCGAGGGGGCGATAGATCTTAGAAGAATATCAGTGCACCATACGCCTGTTAAATCGGGCGCGTGGAATAAAGCCCTAGAAAGATTAACCTCAACTGAGAATATGGCTAAAGAGCTCCGCAGCAAATCGATATTTAAGACTTATGAATCCGTGAAAAAACTTCATGTGAGGAGCCGTGTTAGTAAATGAGCGGCAAACCCGAAAATGAAGACTTAAGAGTAGGCGTCTTTGTCTGCCACTGCGGGCTGAACATAGCTGGCGTAGTTAATGTTAAAGAGGTAGTTGAGTATGCGAAAACCTTGCTGAACGTTGTCTTCGCAATCGATAATAGGTACACATGCTCAGATCCGGGACAAGAGGAAATTAGGAAGGCGGTTAAGGAGCATAGGCTTAACCGCGTTGTTGTCGCAGCATGCTCGCCAAGGATGCATGAGCCTACATTTAGGAGATGCGTGGCTGAAGCCGGGCTGAACCCATACTTGTTTGAAATGGCGAATATTAGGGAGCATTGCTCATGGTGTCACCCGAGCACACCTAAAGAGGCAACTGAGAAAGCTAAGGAAATAGTTAAGATGGCTGTTGCTAAAGCCAGATTACTCCGCCCTCTAGAGCCAATAGAGGTGCCAGTCGCATCAACCGCTCTTGTCGTAGGCGGAGGCGTCGCTGGAATAAACGCTGCCCTCGAACTGGCGGAAATGGGCTTCAAAGTGTATTTGCTTGAGAAAAATGAGAGCATAGGCGGCCACATGGCGCAATTAGATAAGACCTTTCCAACTTTAGACTGCTCAATATGTATCCTAGGTCCAAAGATGGTTGATGTCGCCCGCCATCCGAATATTGAGATAATATCTTTCGCTGACTTGCTGAGCGTTGAGGGTTACATTGGGAACTTTAAAGTTAGAATTAGAAAAAATCCGCGATATGTCCTCGAGGAGAAATGCACCGGCTGCGGCGAGTGCCTCCCAGCATGCCCAATTGAGTACCCTAACGACTGGGACATGAATTTAGGCGTTAGGAAAGCCATATCAGTTCCATTCCCTCAAGCTGTGCCGCTGGTTTATAGAATAAATCGAGACTACTGTATAGAGTGCTATAAATGCATTGATGCATGCGGTCCGCGCCAAGCAATAAATTTCGATCAGAAACCGAAGGAAATCGAACTTAAGGTTGGCACTATAATAGTTGCAACCGGATACGACATCTACTTGCCTGAGGAAGGAAACCTTTACGGCTATGGGAAATATGGTAATGTCATAACCAGCCTAGAGTTTGAGAGGCTTATTCTGGCAGCTGGACCAACAGGTGGGCATGTTGTTCGCGCGTCAGATGGGAAGATGCCAAAGGTTGTTGCGTTTGTTCAATGCGTTGGATCGAGAGATGTAAATAAATATCCTTACTGCTCAAACTTCTGCTGCATGTACACGCTTAAGCATACAATCCAATTAAAGGAGCATTATGGAAACGATATTGAGGTTTACGTTTTCTATATGGATATGCGTAGCAACTTTAAGGGATACGAGGAATTCTATTATAGAGCCAGAGAGATGGGTGTGAATTTTATCAGGGGAAGAGTATCGAAGGTTATTGAGGACCCTGAGACAAAAAATCTCATAATACATGCTGAAGATACGCTGCTTGGTGAACCAATAGAGCTCGAGGCTGAATTGGTTGTTCTTGCAACAGCAGCCATACCGAACAAGGGTATTGAGGAAGCCGCGCGGATCCTAAACGTAACTAGGGGAACAGATGGATTCTTCATGGAGAGCCACCCGAAGCTTAAGCCCCTTGATACTCCGGTTGATGGAATATTCCTGGCTGGAGCATGCCAAGGGCCTAAGGATATTCCTTACAGCGTCTCTCAGGGATGCGGAGCAGCTGCTAGAGCTGCAACAATACTATCTAAGCCCTCAGTTAAGATTGAACCCATAATCTCAGTTGTGGATCCGGAGAAATGTAGGAACACGAAAGTTAAATGCGGCATATGCGCCACTAAATGCCCATATGGAGCCATAAAGGCTGAGCCGGGCATGCCAGCGCAGGTTATACCTGCTATGTGCCATGGTTGCGGAACATGCGTTGCAGAATGCCCAGCTGACGCCATTACACAGATGCACTTCACCGATGCACAGATATTTGCCCAAATAGAGGCTGCCCTAGAGAATAACCCTGAAGATAAGATACTGGGCTTCTGCTGCAACTGGTGCGCCTATGCGGGAGCCGACCTAGCTGGTACAAGCCGATTTGAGTATCCGCCAAACGTAAGGATCATCAAGACGATGTGTTCCGGGCGAATTGACAGGGATTTTGTCCTAGAAGCCTTTAGAAGAGGCGCCGGAATGGTTCTAATAGGAGCATGCCATCTGCCTTACGACTGCCACTACATCGATGGAAACTGGAAGATGAAAGCCAGAATGGAAGCTCTGGCTAAAGCTCTGGAGAAGATGGGTCTAACGCCGGATAGATTTAGGATCGAATATATATCTGCCGCCGAGGGGTCTAAATTTGCGCAAGTAGTACGCGAGATGGCTGAGAAACTTAGGGATATGGGGCGAGAAAGAGTAATCGCTGAAAATGAAAAGCTGCGCCCGTATCTGGAGCGCATGCTTGGAAGAAAGAGATGAGAGATTGGCTGGTTATAACTGTGCGCCTTGTTGATGCTTTTGTATCCGCTTAACGATCCTGAAACTGCGGATAATAGACAATTTTATTGTCCCCTCGAACTTCTAACTCTTACGAAGAGCCCTCGCGTAAGATTCTTATTGAAGATTTATGGTCAACTTTAATGTCCAAGAAATTACGAAAAAGAATCTTTGATAACCCAACCGTCCACCACGAGATCTCGATTTACGGTGTCCTCTTGTAGCGTGGACCTTTCAACTTTTGGACAGATTTTGTGACTAGCTTCAACATCCATTAAATGGCCGGTCAATAAAACTTTCTATTCCTCTTCAGGATTAAAGCGCCAATTTCGGCTCTCAAATATTTCTTTCAATGTTTATTACTTTTCAGCAAACTTTATTAAGGTTTACTTAAATATGGTAAACTAAGTGATGTCATGTCAAACTATGCCGTCGTAGCAGCCAAGATCCCTAAGAAAGTTAAGGATTTAATGGATGCTTTAGGGATTAAGCCGGGTCCCATCATAAGAAGGGCTCTGGAGGAGGAGGTTAAGAGGGTTCTTCTCGAGAGGTTAGAGATGGAGGCTAAAAACCTTAGCCCAAAACTTATGGATATTAGCGATGAGGAAATCGCCGAGTTAATTAGAGAGGATAGGGAAAGATGAAGTATCTTCTGGACGCTAGCGCCTTAGTAAATATCGTTAAGAGAGGAGAGATCTCCAAGTTGCATGACGCTGCAACCATCGACTTGGCTTTATATGAGGCTTTAAATGCTGTTTGGAAGGAGCATTTTCAGCTTAAAAAGATAGATAGAAAAACCGCTATAGAGTTTGTCGCTCTTCTTCAAAGAATCTTTAGCGTGATAGACAAGATTTCAATTGAAGGTTTAGAGAAGGAAATATTTGAGATCGCATGTGAACATGAACTAACAATTTACGATGCATCCTACGTGGTCAATGCCATAAAAAGGGGTTGCATCCTACTTACAGACGATAGGAAACTTGCAGGAAAAACTAGGGAAATAGTAGAAGTGAAATCCAGCAGAGAAATATAAGCTTGGGAAAAAGAACCGGTTGTCGGTCAGCGGTTCTTATACTGGCACTAAAGTGTTCTCCCACATATAGGGTTGTTTTTGCGCTGAGGCTGGCTGCGCTAAGATGGTGGAGAGCAGTAGGAATATTAGGAGGCTGCTTGTGCTGGAGCTTATGAGGCTTTCCGCTCCGTTAACGTATACTGTGAAGCTAACGGAAAAATGCCAGTCCTCTCCCTCGGGCACGTTAACTGACTTCTCCAGCACTCTCCATTCGCCGGCGCCAGTGTTTAGGGATGTTGATAGAAGGGCGATAAGAGAGGGATACAGGGTTTTGCCTCCAAGGCTAGGGGCTATGAGAATGCTGATGATTAGGGCTTGGAGACTCTATGAGATGCTTTCAAGCAACGGCGTTAAAGTTATTGAAACGCACCCATATAGCGCTTTGAAATCATCAGATGAAAAAAAGCGTGGATCAACTTTTAAGTAAAATGGGTATTAGACTAGGCGTGAACAATAGCGCATTATCTGTCAAAGATTTAAGGGACGCCATTATAAGCCTAGCTGCAGCATACTGCTATCAAAGCGGAAGACGCTTGATGGAGATTAAGGGCAAAGATGGAATAATATATCTGATAAGAGCCCTCTCCTAGTGAAAACGTAAAAAGGATTTTTCTACACTTTTCATCAACTATACTCTGCTGTTTCTAAGCTGAAGCCAGAGATTCTATCTTCCGTCATTTTTCCGTAAGCCCATCTGCTTTTCAATTTCAAGAATCTCTTCAGCTGCAGGTTTTCGAGGATAATTATAGATTGGACCCCTAGGATCCTCATTGTAGTATGGTCTGTTACATCCTGGGCAGCCGGAGGTTAAAAAGGGCTCACCCGACAGAACAATACTATGAAGATCATTAGTGGATATGCCGAAATCAAATATATACCCACTCTCAAACTTCATATCCTCAAAGCGTCTTATCCCATGCGTTATCAAATAATGCGCAATCTGCACCCTACGATAGTAGGCTACCGGCGGCCTAGGATGATTGACCATGCGTGTTCCAGGTACTGGCGTGAAAGCGAAGAGCGCTGGGAAAACACCCATGTCGACGCATCTCTGCATTATATAGGCAATATCTTCCTCCCTCTCACCTAAGCCTACTATTAAGTGGGTTGTAGCCTTCATTTTCCCAAAAACCTTAACCGCGTTTTTCAGCGCATCAAGGTGGGTTTGCCACTTGTATGGTCCAGTTGCCAGTTCACCCTTAATCTTAGTAAAAATCTCCTCCGTGGCTGCGTCGAGAGATACGCTGACCCTCTCCACACCGGCCTCACGTAACTTAATCATTTCTTCATATTTTAATGGTTGGCATGAAACTGAGATTGGAACATCTGATGCTGAGCGGATGTATGCTGATATATATGCTATGTCATCTTGCACGCCAGGATAGTTTAACGCTTGAATGCATACACGCTTCACCCTTCCATCATCTGCTGCCCTTTCAATCCCTTTAACAACATCGTTTAGATTAAAAGCCGGCCATGTAACCCTTGAGAGCATATCAGTTCTACCACTGCTGAATCTGGCTTGAGGGCAAAAAGCACAGTTCGCTAAGCATCTGCCGCGTCTATATGTGAGTAAATAGGCTGTTGTAGGCTCAGCGCTTATCATACCCTCCGTTAAACCTAAAACTATTGCTGAGCCAAGGGACACACGGATCTTTTTTAAACTCATTCAGCGAATGCCTCTCCACCGCAAAAGTTATCTTTTAACTTTTCTAATTAAAATTGTTATGTATATTGTTTTCTCCGAGAAATGCTTAGAATATTGGGAGCCTGGGCATCCGGAGTCCCCAGACAGGGTTTACCAAGCCTATAAGCTGCTTAGAGAGAGAGGGCTTAAGTTCGTTCAGTCCGAGCCATGTCGAGAGGAAGATCTGCTGCTAGTTCACCGTAGAAAGTTTGTTGAAGCAGTGAAGAATGAAATGCTTTTTGATCCAGATACCCCAAACCTTCCGGACATATATGAGTATGCTAGATTATCAGCTGGCTCAGCAATAAAAAGCATGGAAATAGCCCTGGAGGGCGAGAAAGCCTTTTCTTTAATGCGTCCGCCCGGCCATCATGCTGGTGTGAATGGCAGAGCCCTCGGAGCGCCGACGCTTGGATTCTGCTATTTCAATAACATTGCCATTGCATGTATGAAGGCGCTTCAGAAAGTTGAAAGGATCGCGATACTTGATATAGATAGCCATCATGGTAATGGGACGCAGGAAATCTTCTTCAAGAATCCCAAGGTATTATTTGTATCGCTCCATAGATATGGAGGCGTTTATCCGGGAACCGGCGGAATCTCAGAATGGAACTGTCTGAACTACCCATTCACCCATGTAGTCGGGGATTCAGAATATCTGAGGACGCTAAAGATTGCTTTAAACGAGATAAAGAAGTTTAATCCGGATCTTATAGCGGTTTCAGCAGGCTTTGACACCCATAGGCATGATCCAGTTTGCAGCTTAGGCTTAAGTGAAGACTCCTATATTACCATTGGACGCATGATCGCTGATCTTAACAAGAGAACATTTGCTGTTCTTGAGGGAGGATATGGAAGACTCTTTTCAATATGCGTGTTTAACTTTTTAAGCGGGCTTGAGCAATATTAGCCAGTGAAAACGCCTAAAGCCATCTTTGTGGGAGGGTTAGTATCTTGATTACGGATGTTGAAGCGATTAAGGATTACGATTTTCATGAGGACATGAGGATAAGCGATCTAATAGCCCAGATGAGGAACGCCTGGGGCTTTACATCTGAAAAAATTGCTACTGGAATAGATATTTTGAAAATGATGATTTCCGATGAGAAATGCCTAAAATTTCTTTCATTCCCAGCATGCATAGTTGCAACGGGAACAAGGGGCGTTCTTAAAGAGATGGTTAAGCGCCGCCTCATAGATGTTATTATAACTACGTGTGGAACCTTGGATCATGATCTAGCTAGAAGCTGGAGAAACTATTACCGTGGATCATTTAATTTAGATGATAGGGAACTTCACAGAGCGGGCGTAAACCGCCTAGGAAACGTGCTGATCCCGAATGAAAGTTATGGCATTATAATTGAAAAGAAGATGCAGGATCTTCTATCTGCGCTTTGGAGTGAGGGCGTCAGAGAGATTTCAAGTCGTGAGCTTAGCCGAGAGATAGGTTTGAGGCTTTGCAATGAAGACTCAATACTTTATTGGGCTGCAAAAAATAATATACCGGTTTATGTGCCAGGCATAACTGATGGAGCGGTTGGATATCAAATATGGCTTTTCTCACAAAACCATAAAATGAAAATAGACATCTTGAGGGATGAGCAGGAAATCAACGACTTAATATTTGACGCGGAGAAAACAGGGGCGCTTGTAATTGGCGGAGGAATTTCGAAGCATCATGTAATCTGGTGGAATCAATTTAAGGGAGGCCTAGACTACGCAGTTTACATAACAACTGCTGTCGAGTGGGATGGCAGCTTATCAGGCGCGAGGGTTCGCGAGGCAATCTCATGGGGGAAGGTCAAGGAGACCGCGAAGCATGTAACTATTGAGGGTGATGCAACAGTCATACTGCCTCTTATGATAGCGGCAGTTATCTCCTAAGAAACCTTAACACATGTATACATTTAATATGGTTTTAGAGATCATGCTTTTCAGGACCTTTAGTGAGTTATACTCGATTATCACGGATGGAACGTGCATATTGGCCCAAAAATCATAGATAACCCTGCCTAAAAATATTAGAGGATAACGCTTACATGCGTAGCCAACGCTGAACCTTTGATCCATTCGATAGCCGGCGTAATCCATCGCGGTAAAGCCTTGTTGAGCCGCATTCCGGGCAGGCTGGGGCGTCCTGAGCGTCTTGGAGCCCTCCTCGCGTCAATTATATAAAGTGGTACTTTGAGAAGAACCATCTTTATCGCCTGGGCTGCTTCAGGCTCCCCCCAACACTGCTTATGGTCGTTGATCGGGACGCGAAACCATGGATGGAACATTACTTGCGTGCAGTGAGTCTAACGTACCCTAGTAGGAGGAAAGTCTGTTGATAAAGAGAGAACCAGTGCTCGAGTTCGTGGCTGGATTAACCGACGGCACCATCACTGGTCTTATTGTTATACTTTCAGCTTTCCTAGCTAGTTTATCAGCGCAAATGGCATTATTTGCCGCTGTTCTAACCGTGACAGCTGCAGCGGTATCAAATTTTTCAAGCTTCATGTTGGGTGGAAAAACTGAAGATGTAGCGGATCTTCTTGTTCTCAAAGCCTTGATGGACTATAGCTTACGCGACATCCCAGACAAAGAAGAACGAATTAAATCATTGAAGATTATTAAACATTTGTTCGCTATCTTAGGAAGTGAAATAACTAAGTCGAATCTTTTGGCAGCTTTAGTCTGTAGCGCTACAACCTTTCTGGCGGGCATCATACCGATAGCGGCTTTTTTAACTCTGCCACAACCTTTCGGCTTTATTCTGGCCGCTTGAAATATACAATCATCTGCCCAAGATGA
>JAGTQL010000021.1:0-10478 GCA_018396555.1 Candidatus Bathyarchaeota archaeon
AACCTATTCCTCTCGAATAGATGAAAGCGCTCAACAACATCCCTAACACCAAACATAAGATAAATAATCAGAAATGCAAGGCTAAAACCTTAAGTTGCCACGTCCGTGTGCGCAATCGAAAAATTTATGTGCTGGAAATTTAATTTTTTAAGGAACCATTATGGAAAACCTTATTAAAATTAAAAAGCCCTGGGGCTATGAGATATGTTTTGCAAACACAGATAAATATGCTGGCAAAATAATATTTTTTAAAAAGGGACATGTGTCAAGCTTACATTACCACAGAGTTAAGCACGAAACCATCTACTTAGATAGCGGCTTAATGAAGTTAACTTTAGAAGATGAAAATCATAATTTAAAAACGCGGGAATTTCAAGCTGGTGATGTTGCCATCATTCCTCCAGGTAGGAAACATAGGGTAGAAGCCCTTCAAAACTCGCGAATTATTGAGGTTTCAACCCCCGAGCTTGACGACGTGGTTAGGGTGGATGATTTCTACGGTCGAATTAATTTAAATGGAGAAAATAAACGATGAACCTTGTAACAGAGGAACTTAAGAAGCGGGTTTCTCCTGAAGTTATGAGTAAATTCGATGAGGCAATTAGATTAGGCTTCATCAGGAAAATTCAGATCAAAAAAATTGATTTACCGACTGGAGAAATATCCGATCCTGACGCTGTAGACATTCGAAAGATTAAAGATATGAAGGGGTACTTTCAAGATGAAGAAGCACGCAGTCTCATGGATCCTGAAACAATAGTGTATCGGGTTTATCGAAAAATGCATCCTGAGATATCCTATGGTATTACAGAGATCTTTCCGGGAAAAGTAGGATGCGAGTATTTCATGACAAAGGGGCACTTTCATAAGAGAATCGAGGCTCCTGGAATCTACCTATGTTTAAAGGGATTAGGAATCGCCGTTTTACAACATGAGAATGAAGCCTTTCCTGCGCTTATCGCTCCCTTTGAGAAAGGAACAATCGCGCTTATGGCGCCTTACTACGCTCACCGCGTCATAAATATAGGCGACAAAAATCTCATATTTATAGGCTTTTCCGCAACGGACTCCGGTTTTATGTATGGTCCTCTCGAGAAAAAGGGATTTAAATTCCTTATTGTGGAAAGGGAGAATCAAGTGTCATTTTTAATAAATCCCAATTATTAGAGGTAACAAAGAGCGCTGTTTTTAAGGCGCTTCAGCAAGCGGGAGGACTTGAAGTCACCGTTATCAAGGAGATGCATATAACATGATGATGTGAGAAAGAATTATATGAGGGCTGCTCACTCTATCTTATGAGTTAAAAATGGTGAAACCCAAGATTGGTGCTCAACTTATAATTTGGGGAAACAAAGTGAACGAGGATATTTTAGGGGTTCTTGATGAAGTTTCATCGATTGGATACGACGGTATAGAGGCGGATATGGCAACGTTTGAGAAAATTAAAGATCCGATGAGATTGCTGGCGGCGAAGTGGCTGAGCTTAGCGGGTCTACATACGGGTCTAGAAAACATTAATGAAAAATCCATCGAGGTAGCTCTAAATTTACTGCGGAAGTTAGATGGGCATTACCTTATTTTCAGCGGGGCGGGTGGAAAAGAAAATACTGAAGAAAACTATAGAAAGAGTTCTAGGGTCTTAGAGAAGATTGGGAGAAAGGCTAAAGCGTATGAAGTCAAGGTTTGTTATCACAATCACTGGCAAGAAATTATTAATGATGCAACGGGCATGAGGATTATATGTGAAGAGACTAGTCCTGAGTTTGTCTCCTTATGCGTCGATACTTACTGGGTTAAATACGGAGGTCTTTCACCAGTCGAGTTTATTAAAAGGCATTTAGATCGTGTGGCATACCTTCATTTGAAGGACGGAACCAAGGAAGGAATGAAGAGATACGAGTTTAAGGAGCTTGGGCAAGGCGTCATAGACTTTCCAGCAATCATTGATGTTGCAAAGACGGCGGACATTGAATGGTACGTTGTAGAGCAAGATAGGACGAACAAGACCCCTAAGGAGAGTATGGAAATAAGCAGGAAATATCTGAAAGCGCTGGGAATTTAATAATTATCCAATTTAATCCACTATTCTTTTTAATGCAAACAAATCTTAAAAATAGTTGTTATTCCATCTAAATAATTGACTTAGAGTTAAAGGTGAAATGATGTTTGTTGTTGGATTGGGATATTGTTGCGTTGACTTCATAGGTCTGGTTCCTCGAATTCCAAGCATTGATGAAAGTGTGCGTATGTTGGAATCTACTAAGCAGGGAGGAGGCGTCGTTGCAACGGCTATTGTAACGCTTGCACGTTTAGGTGTGAAAACATGCTTCCTCGGGTGCGTGGGTGACGACGAAAACGGACGATTTATAATTTCTGATCTTAAAAATGAAGGTGTAAACATCAGTAAAATGGTTATTGTGCCAAACTTACGAACATCTTTCAGTTACATTTTGATAGATAAATCGACTGGTAAACGCACAATTGCTTACTATTATGATTCTTCATTATTAGAATATTTGGCCAAAATAGATATGGAATTGATAAAAGAAGCAGATATCCTCCATATAGATGGAGCCCATGAGGCCTCTATTAGAGCAGCCAAGATTGCGAAAAAAGCAGGAGTCGCTGTGAGCTGTGACACGGCAGGCTATGCCCCCGATTATCATAAAATTTTAAAATTCATCGATATCTTCATACCTTCAATTGATATGGCCCAGCTTTTAACGGGAAAAAAGGATCCGGTAGAAGCGGCGAAAAAACTTCTGCGCGCTGGTCCAAGCATTGTAGGTGTCACACTGGGGGATCAAGGTTCGATCTGCGTCACCAAAGATAGGGTCATAAGGAAACCGGCATTCAAAGTTAATGTAGTAGACACCACAGGTGCAGGTGACATCTATCATGGCGCATTCATCTTCGGATTATTACAGGAATGGCCTTTAGATATTGTAGTTGATTTTTCAAATGCTGTTTCTGCTATAAAGTGTGAAAAACTCGGAGGAAGAGCCGGAATACCAACTTTCAGCCAGGCTGAAAGCTTCCTAAGAAACTTTGGGATTAAACTGCCGCCGGTGAAAAGTCTAAAACTTTAAAATTTGGCAGCAGTTATATGAGAGCATCCGATTTCACGGTTGGAAACGCTGGTTTAATGATAACATTTTAGGCTTTGCATATGTTCCTGAAGCAGCACCAACTCACCTAGAGGACGCTACCTTGGCATTAAGCGACGCATCAACGGAACATATAAGGGGTTCTAGCATTAATAAGGTTGTCTTCTAAACTTAAATTAATAAGTTAATGAGCATCTTAATTATTAGTGGTGTGGCGATCATATATGAGGGCGATTATATATTACGATGTTGAAGATTTCAGAGTGGAGAACGTGCCTACTCCGAAAATAGGGGCTGAGGAAATACTTGTGAAAGTTAGGGCATGCGGCGTCTGCTCAACCGACCTTTTCAGAGCCATATACCACGCGGCTAAGCCCGGTTCAGTTCTCGGACATGAAATAGCTGGTGATGTTGCGGAGGTTGGATCAGGGGTTACGAGATTTAAGGCTGGAGACAGGGTTGCTGTTCTTCATAGAGCGCCATGCGGCGCCTGCTATTATTGTAGACATGGACAGGAACCTCTATGCGATCAATATCGCAAAGCCGGGATTGAGCCTGGTGGGTTCGCCGAATATATCCGTGTTGCACCTGCACTCGTCCAGAAGGTTGTTATTAAAATCCCAGATAGTATGACGTATGAGGAGGCAACAATGACCGAGCCTACAGCTTGCTCAGTCAGGGCAGCCACAAAATCTGTTATTGAGCCGGGAGACACGATCCTCATCATAGGGGGAGGACCCCTGGGACTATTGAATGCTCAAGTAGCCAAATTTATGGGCGCGTCTCAGGTTATAGTAAGTGACCATCATGATTACAGGGTTAAGATTGCTGAGAGCCTAGGTGTGGATTACGCTTTCAACGCGAGGAAAGTGAATGTTGAAGGGAAAGTTAGGGAGTTAACTGATAATCGCGGCGCCGATTTGGTTATTGTGGCCGTTGCCTCAACCGAGGCTGTTCATCAAAGCCTAAAAATGGTCCGATGTGGCGGCAGAATATGCCTATTCGGCGACTTCAGGGATGTTCCACAGCCAAACCTGAATATTGACCCAAAGATCATACTCCGAGATAATATTAAGATTCTGGGGAGCTGGGGCTGCTCACCGCAAGACTATCATGTGGCCTTCAACCTGATAAAAATGGGTAGGGTGAAAGTTGGAGAGATGATAACGCATGTATTTCCAATGGAGAAGTTTACGGAAGCCCTTAGGGTCATGGCTGGGAAGCGGTGTCTTAGAGTAGTTATTAATCCTAGTGGCTAATTTTATTTTAGATCTGAGCGTGGACGAATAAGACCTTGAGAGGCTTGTCAGTTTGATTCCTTATTCCATGGGGCTGCTCGCCTGAAACATAAACGGCTAAGCCTTCCTTTGCCGATATCTCCTTATCTTCTACAACGATTGTTCCGGAGCCGGATAGCACGTAGTAAATTTCCTCCCGGTCTGGATGCATATGCTCAGGAAAGACGCCGCCCGGAGGTATTTCCAGAAGACCGAAGCCTGTAAAGCGCTTGCATCCAACAGTCTTCTGCTCAACGATTCTTTTGATATTAGCTGCGCCCTTGGGATAAGGTGAGAAGGGGATCTTCTCTGATTCAATGATGCTCCACATTATGCTCACCAAAATCACTTAATATAGGTCTCCATCTATAAATCTATCATACATATTGTGGTCTAGAAATTTTCAAAATTTTCATTTTATTTTTAAATATTAAATGCTAATTTTCATACCAAGCCTTTCTTATTGTCTTAATCCTTAAATCCGTTGTTCCGTTTAGCGCTTCTAGAAGTATCTGCGTCTTAGCTATTTTTGGCTCAGGCAGCTTATTGCCATAATTGTCATATCCGATGTAAACTACTTTCGGCGATATATCATAGATCCAATCTATGAATTCCTCATCAAAGTCAAGTATGGGCTCTATAACTACTGCTTTATGCTTCCAACTAAGTCTTAAGAAGTCTTCATATCTTTCCCTCGGAGTAGGCGCCATAGTCAGCTCGTAATCTCTGTTTGTTTCAAGGGTCACACCTAGCATGACATTATCGCTGAACCTATTCTCAAATTCAAGATAGCGTTTTGGATTTTTGGTTAAGAAGAAAAATTTTGATCTTGGTTTGGACCTAACAACCTTTAAAACGCTTTCGATCCATTCCTTTGGAACCCAATCGCCCCACATGTCGCCCATATCAGAAACGAAAATGAGTCTTCCTTCTGGAATCTTGCCTCTAAGTCTCCATTCCGCAAGAGCTGGCTCAAAAACCCATGTCTTATATGGTTCAACACCCATGGATGCAAGTCTCTTAGCATAATTTCTAGCCCAGCAATACACGCAGCCATGTAGGCAACCGGTTATAGGGTTCCAGGAATCGGTTATTTCACCAAACTCCCTAGGATTTTTTCCCAATTTTTCTTCAAATTAAAATTAATATTGTTAATTCTCTTTAACTTATTGATTCTTCTTCAGCTAAGGCTTTAATGGGCGAAATATAGAGGCATGTTTCTAGCCCATATTCGACATGTTCCTTCTGAGCTAACCATGCAGGAGCCGATTGGTCTCTGCGGTGTGCAAGCTTTCATAAACAGTGGGCATTCAGTTGGCTTAATTTTTCCAATTATAACTAAGTGGCATTGGCAACCCGGAAGTATATCTCTGCCTTCCCCGATTTTAACACCGTATTTCTCTCTGGCATCATACTCAATGAACTCGTCTATAAGTTTTAGAGCCGAATCTGGCAGTCTGCCAAGTCCACGCCATGCTCCATTAACAACCCTGAAAGTCCTGCTCATCAAGGCTTTCGCTTTAATATTTCCCTTCCAGGTTACTGCGCGTTTATACTCGTTTTCCAAGATTGCTTTACGCTCAGAGATCTGTTTAAGAGCCATGTATATAGCGATTAAAATGTCTAGGGGCTCAAAGCCTGCGATAATTGTTGGCATACGATAAACTTTTGGGAAGACTTCGTAGGGTTCTAAACCTATTATTGTGCTCACATGTCCAGGAGCAATGAAAGCGTCAATATGTAGGTCGCCTATTCCAAGCATAAATTCCATAGCTGGCGGGATCAGCCTGTGTGAAATTAGGAAACTGAGGTTTTTAGGCGGCTTCTTTATTACTTCAACAGCAGTTGAGGGCGCGGTTGTCTCAAAGCCTATTGCGAAAAAAACTAAATCTTTACCGGGGTTCCTCTTCGCAATTCTAACAGCATCCATAGCGCTGTAGACAACTGTAACATCGGCGCCCCTAGCCTTAGCGTCTAAAAGCGATATTTCTGAACCTGGAACCCTTAGTACGTCACCAAAACATGCTATAGTGACGCCTTTCAGCGCCAAATGAACGGCTTCATCTATCTCCGCCGCTGGGACGATGCAGACTGGGCATCCGGGGCCAGCTATTACTTCAACATTTTTAGGTAATAGGCTTCTAATACCATAATGCGAAATTGTCCACTCGTGTGTTCCGCATACATGGCATATTTTAATAGTATCGTTTTTAGGCGCAACACTGCGGATTTTCTCAGCTATTCTATTGGCCAGAACCGGGTCTGTAAATCTTCCCTCTTTGGTCATGGCGCACCAGCATCTTCAATCTCTATGATTTCTCTCCAAAGCATTAGAGTTTCCTCGGCTTCTTTTTCATCAAGAACTTGTATGGCATATCCTGCATGCACCAGAACATAATCACCTACTCTGGCATCCACAAGCATAATGTTCACTTCTCTCGTAATGCCTCCGCCAAAATCAACTTTAGCTAAATCACCGTTTATCTCCAAAATCTTCGCCGGAACCGCCAAACACATCTTCTATCGCACTCTTAACTACGCTTGGCTAAATAAATCTATTATGGTTATTTCATCATCTCAGGGAAAAGCTGGCTACGAATGCTTGTCCAAACGATATGCCACCGTCTCCAGGAGGTACAGCCTCATGTGTAAGAAACCTTAGGCCGCGTGATTCGATAATTTCACGCATAATCTGAGCAATTATTTGATTGCATGCAACCCCGCCGGATAAACCGATCGTGTTAACACCGTTTTCTAGGGCTTTCTCCATGGCTAACTGCGCCAGGCCCCTGGCCAAATAGGCGTGAATTGAAAATGCTAAATCCCGCCTAGAAAATTTCTCTTTTTCTTCAAATACTGCCATTATTATTGCCGCCGTGTCCAGTATGCCGCCGCTTATTATCGGTTTAATTTCGAAGCAATCTTTGCCTCCTAATGCCGCAGACTCAAGCTTCATGGCTGGTTCACCCTCATATGTTCTCTCATAACATATGCCTAAAATTGCTGAGGCCGCGTCTAAAATTCTTCCGCAGCTCGTCGTCACATTTTTGACCCCCCTTCTAAGCTGGGATAGAATTAGCTGAGCCTCCGCTTTGCCGTGGGGTAGATGCGAACTGCTCTCTATGAGCCAATCTTCCACATTCGTGCGGTTATATAATATTCCAGCCGCCATCCTCAGCGGGTAAAGCGTAGCTAGGTCGCCGCCGACTAAGGGTTGCTCCTGTAAATGCCCCAGACGTTTAAACTCCAATGATCTATCTGAGGCTACGCCTAATACGATCTCACCGCCCCAAGCCTTGCCATCTAAACCGTAACCGTAGCCATCGCAGCATACGCCAATGATTTTATCTACGTCATGCTCAGCCATTAGAGCTGCCACATGAGCATAGTGATGTTGAATCTGAATAATTGCCCATCCATTTTCCTCAGAAAGCCTTCTAGCCAGAATTGTGGATGCAAATTTTGGATGCAGATCGCATGCAACAGCCTCAACGCTGCTATTTGTTAATCGAATAAGCCTATTTGAGGCGCCTTCAAGAAACTCCAGAGTCTCGATGTTCTCCACATCGCCTATGTGCTGAGATATAAAGGCTTTGCCGTCAAGTACCAGGCATGCAGTATTATTTTTTTCACCTCCTAGGCCAAGTGAACAATGCTTAACCCTGCGCTTTAGCGGTAATGGTTCCGGCGCATAGCCTCTTGAGCGCCTTATAAACACAATCTTGTTCCCATGCATTCGTAGGACTGAATCGTCGCATCTATGCGCTATACGCCTATTATGAATCAGAAAGTAATCAACTAGCCCATGTAGCCTTTTAAACGCGTCCTCATCATCTTTCACTATGGGCTGATTCGGCGGGTTAGCGCTCGTCATTACGAACGCTGGATCAGATATATTGTCAAAAAGCATATAATGCAGTCCGCTATATGGGAGCATAACGCCAACGTTATGAAGTCCAGGTGCAACAAGATCTGACAAATAGTAGTCTTCGCTTTTATTCAGTAGAACTATTGGGCGAGTGTGGGAGGTAAGCTTCTCAGCCTCCCAGCAGCTAACCTTAGCAAATGTTTTAACGGAATCTAGGCTTCTACCCATTATGGCAAATGGCTTTTGACTCCTATGCTTAACCCCTCTCAGCCTCATTAATGGCTCATCGAGAAGCGTTGACGTTGCTATATGGAAGCCTCCGTAACCCTTAACCGCAACAATATAGCCTTCGGAAATTAATCTGCCAGCTTCCCTTATGGGATCATTATGCTCAACTTTTTCGCAATCTCTGTCTAATAAGCGAACTTTTGGGCCGCACCTTGGACATGCGATGGTCTGAGCGTGAAATCTCCTATTCGCTGGATTCTCAAACTCTAATCTGCAAAAGTTACACATGGAAAATTCACGCATTGTCGTATTCTCCCTATCATAGGGAACATTCTCGATAATTGTGTACCTTGGGCCGCAGTTCACACAGGTGATGAAGAAGTAGTCATATCTAGGATTATTTATATCACGCATTTCCCTGAGACATTCGTCACATATGGCTACATCCGGCGGTATCATTGAGCCCGAAATCTCAGCTTCATTGGAGCTTTTATATATTGTAAAGACCTTATATTCGTTGGCGCCACTAAGCGGGGTTGTTATTACTTCATGTATGCGTGCTAGGGGAGGCTTCCTTTTGACAAGGTCGTCCAGGAACTTTCTTACGCTTTCATTATCTCCCTCAACAAGTATTTCAACGCAGGAGTCGCTTCTATTCCTCACGTATCCACTTAAGCCATTTTCAACTGCTATACGATAAACAAATGGGCGGAAACCGACGCCTTGAACTATGCCGGAAACAAGTATCTTTAAGCGCACTCTAAACATCCACTTATCTTATCGCATTCAGATAAATGGTCCTTATAATAACCATTCATCTGGATATTTATTCTCCGAATTTGAGCAAATTTTAAAGAGGCAAGTTATCTTCCCTAAAGGCGGGGTTTAATTTCCATCACATACTTCACTATTTTAGAGGAGTTTACACGTAGCTCATCGAACCCTAGTTCCTCAGGCGATATACCCATCGCCAAGCCAAGTAGCTGCGTGTAATGAAGTACTGGAATATTATATGCTTCCTTAAACATTCTTTCTACACGTATCTGGTTTGCGTCGTACATTATATGACACGAGGGACACATTGTTATCAGGGCTTCCGCGCCAGCGTTCTTGATGTGGCTAAGCTTCTCCCTCACTAAAGATAGTGATATCTTATCGTCTATACCCGCAACTGTTGCACCACAGCACTCCGTTTCATCCATATACTCCACGTATTTAGCTCCAGTCGCCTTAATCAGCGTCTTAAGGGCCTTTGGGTTCTCCGGATCCTCGAATTCCAAATATTTTCTTGGCCTTGAAATGTGGCATCCGCTGTGTTCCGCAACCTTAAGTCCCCTTAAGGGCTTAATGACAGACTTCTTTATTCTATCTAATCCGGCATCCTCAATAAGAAACTGAGATATATGCTTCACATTTACGCTGCCTTTAAACTCTAATCCAACCTCTTTCAAACGTCCATTTATCTCCTCCTTTAAAGATTTGTCCTCCTTAAGAGATTTATTCGTCTTTTTTAATGTGCCGAAGCATCCTGGGCAGAGAGTTAAAATATCCAATCCCTCACGCTCAGCTACGGCTAGGTTTCTTGCCGAAAGAATAAGGGTTAATTCATGGCTTAATGGCTCAAGAGGGAGCCCGCAGCAATTAAACTCAGGCATCTCAACGAGATCAACGCTGAGTCTCTGTAAAACCTTCCTCGCGGAGATTTCATACGATGAAACCCTGTATGGAATTGTGCAACCTAAGAAAAACATGTATTTACCTACTTTCTCCATATATCCCGCAACCTATTCGCTATTGAGGATTCTACAATTTTTAAGCCTTGGATAGTCTTCAATATACTTTCCGAATCCCCTATGGGTAACGGTGGAAGCCCGAGAGATTCACGCCTTCTAATTCTGGATTCCGGAACTTCGTAAACATAGCCCGTTTTAAGAAGATTTGCCAGCAGATCTCTGAAAAGTTGTGGTATATGCCCCTCTTCGGCAGCCATGTTCTTTA
>JAGTQL010000021.1:10497-22858 GCA_018396555.1 Candidatus Bathyarchaeota archaeon
AACCTCAACTCCTTGAGGGCACCGGTCTGTGCATGTGAAGCATGATGCACACAGCCAAAGAAACTCGCTGTCTAGAATCTTATTCTTTAACCCTATCTGAGCCATATGAATAATGTTTCTAGGTCTATACTTTTCATTGAACCTTGCTATTGGGCAATCGGATGTGCATGTGCCGCATTGAAAGCATTGGAGCAGCTTTTCCCCACCGGGCATTTTTGCAACCTCGTACCTAAACCTTGGATTAATCTTGGAAGGCTTGGTCGATTCGCTTTCAGACAATCAGTTAACCCCCTATCAACCGCTCAGATTGAACCGTGGACTTTGCTACCCATGCTATTTTTAAATCAAATCTAAAACCATGTATTTAAATATGGCGCTCATGAATCTGAACGAGAATGTTGAGAAGGCTGCACATCCGCATTTTTGGAAGCCTTTGATGGTCCCTTCATCGCATATTTCGATGGTGCACGCTGAAAAATTTTCCCCTAAAACTTATGTACTTTAATTATCTTTTTCTATTTAAGATGGAATTAAAGCTCAGGGAAAATTTAGAAACTTGGTTGCAAGGTTATTCTAAACTTGTTATATTGGGGATTGGAAACCCGCTTAAGGGGGATGACGCATTAGGTCTAAAAATACTGAGAAAGCTCAGGGGAAAGGTTCCGAGAAGCGTGAAAGTGATCGAGGGCGGAATGGCGCCGGAAAACTTTATTGGGAAGATTGGGAAGCTAAGTCCCTCGCATGTTTTGTTGATCGATGCAGCGCTTTTCGGCGGGAAGCCGGGTGAGGCTAAGATGATTTCAATAGAAAATATTCCTAGCGTAACGATATCAACGCATGTGATGCCGCTTTATATGGTGGCAGGGCTGATAAAAGACGAAACTGGCGCAAAAACAGTGCTTTTGGGGATACAACCCAAGAATCTAAACCTTGGTGGGGAAATAAGCCAGGAAATTAAGGAATCTATTGAAAAAATCGCTAAAACCATAATTGAAGCAATAAACAGAGTGGAAAAACGCTAGCCTAACGTTTTCTCCATTTTTCTCTTTTCTCCAAAACTTATGGAAACAACTATAATAACTAAGCTCATTATGCCTAACCAGAAGACTAAATCAATGAAGAGGGCTGAAGCATCAACTTTCCAGATGTCGACAGGACCGTGAATCGTACTCAGCGTATGGATGCCCCAAGTGAATGGGAAGCCATACCTCACATGCACATAGTCAGGCCAATTAAATTCTGAACCCCATGTTATAGCCAGAATTGCCGCTGTAGACCATAGAAGCGTGAACATTACTATTAAAATATTTTTTCTATCCATGTTTATTTAAGGAGGGCAGTGTCCAATATAAAAGCTTCTGGAAAATTAAAGGCCACCCGTTTCCAGAATTTTCCGTTGTATTTAAGTATGAGATTCACGATTATTTTTTGGCTATGGAGGTGCGTTAAACTCGGGAAAGTCCTGGTTACGGCCGCTTGGCCATACATTAATCATGTTCCCCATCTAGGTAATTTGCTGCCAATTTTATCTGCGGACGTTATCGCCCGCTATTATAGGCTTAAAGGCTATGAAGTCCTATTTGTGAGCGGCTCAGATGAGCACGGTACACCAATAGAAATCGAGGCAATAAGGCAGAATATATCGCCTAAGGAGCTCACTGATAGAAATCACGAAATTGTTTCAACGCTATTTAGGAAATGGGCTATATCATTTGACAATTATACTAGGACTGAAAGCCCGGTTCATAAAGAATTCGTAAGGAATTTGATGCTGAAAATAGAACGGAACGGCTATATTTTCACTAGAGAAGATGAGTTACCCTTCTGCCCAAAATGTCAGCGCTTTCTACCTGATAGATTCGTTGAGGGAAGATGCCCCTACTGCGGATATGAGCGTGCTCGCGGCGATCAGTGCGAGCAATGTGGGCGCCTTTTGGAGCCCGCTAAGCTAGGGGAGCCTAGATGTGCGATTTGCGGGGCATCTCCAGCGATGAGAACAGTCATGCATTGGTATTTCGATATGCCTAAGTTTGAGGATAAGCTCTTGGCTTATATAGAAGGTAATAGGCAGCTTTCAGACAATGCGCGGAACTTTAGCTTGAACCTCCTGAAGGAGGGTTTGAAACCTAGACCCATAACTAGGGACAATAAGTGGGGTATACCGGCGCCCTTTAAGGATGCTGGGGACAAAACCATTTATGTCTGGTTTGATGCCGTTTTAGGTTATGTTTCGGCAACTATTGAATACTTTAAAATGCACGGACATAGTGAAAAATGGAAAGATTATTGGTTTAATAAGGATTCTAAGACGCTATATTTCATTGGTAAAGACAATATACCGTTTCACACTTTAATATTCCCAGCGCTTCTAATGGCGACCCATGAGGATTATAATCTTCCATGGAACGTGTGCACAAACGAGTGGCTAATATTCGCCGGGCAGAAGTCTTCTAAAAGCCGCAGGATAGGCGTGTGGATAGATGAAGCCCTTGAAATGTTTCCGGTTGACTATTGGAGATACGCATTAATCTCAATTCGCCCGGAAACAAAGGATTCGGACTTCACATGGAAAATCTTTATTGAGAAGGTAAATTCAGACCTGAATGATACGCTTGGGAACTTTATCCATAGAACATTAAAATTCATAAACACTTATTTCTATAGCGAAGTTCCAAAGCCTACGGACCTGGATGAGCTGGACAAAAGCGTCCTAAACGCAATTGTGGAGAAGGTTAAATCCGTTAACGATGCGCTCAGTAATTTCCAGCTTCAGCTCGCGCTCCGCGAATCTGTTGAATTAAGCCGCATTGGAAACAGGTATTTCAATGATAAAAAACCTTGGGAAACAATTAAGGCAGATTTAAGGGTAACAGCAAACACGCTGTATGTTTCAGCCCAGATAGTTAAGGCTCTTTCAATTCTGCTAGAGCCCTTCATTCCGTTTACTGCGAATAAGATCCGCGATTTGTTGAATCTGCCTGAAAAAATCTCATGGGACGATGCTGTTAAGTCGATGCAAGCCGGCCATAAGATTAAGAATGCTGAGCCCCTATTCAGCAAAATCGAGGCTTCAGAGGATGAGCTGCAGGAGCATCTTGAAAAGGTTAGGTCCAGCTCGGAGAAGATATCGATGGAAGATTTCTCTAGGCTAGATTTACGTGTAGGCAAAATAATTAAGGTTGAAAGCGTGCCTAAGTCGCAAAATCTTCTAAAATTAACTATTGATGTCGGCGGGGGTAATTTAAAGACCGCTGTAGCTGGAATAGCTAAATACTATGGAACTGAGGATCTTGAAGGACGGTATATCGTGGTTGTGACCAACCTTAAACCTAGAAGAATATTCGGTGTAGAATCTGAGGTTATGATCCTAGCGGCGCAAGATGGAGAAAAAGTCGTCTTTATACAGCCAGAGAAACCGATAAGCCCTGGAAGCAAAGTGAGTTAGATGAAAAGGTAAGGATTAAGTTGCCGTTAAAAATCGACATGCATGTCCATACCTGCTACTCTAAAGATGGCTTAACAACGCTAACGGATCTAATTAATCAGCTGAGGAAGAGGGGTCTGAATGGAGCGGCTATAACCGATCATGACACCATTGAAGGAGCTGAAAAGATTCTTAAGAACTGCGATAATGATCTTCTGATAATACCTGGAATAGAAACATCTACGAAGCACGGGCATTTACTTGGCATAAACATTACAACGCCCATACCGAAGGGATTAAGCATTAAAGAAGCGATAGAAAGGATTCATGATGCTGGCGGGATATCTATAGCTGCCCATCCATATGCACTTTTTAAAGATGGTGTAAAACTTAATCCAAAAATAATTGATTCGGGTCTAGATGCAATAGAAGTTGTGAACTCATCGTTTTTCCCTTTTCTTCCATTAACATATTTGTCCAAGAAATTTGCTGTCCGCTACCGCATGCCCCAGACCGCTGGAAGCGACTCCCATATTCCTGAAACTATAGGTTCAGCCTATACAATCATAGAAAACGATGAAGCAAGCGTTGATGATATTATTGAAGCGATAAGAAAGGGGTTGACCCAAGTCTGGTTTTTAAAGATGGTGTAAAACTTAATCCAAAAATAATTGATTCGGGTCTAGATGCAATAGAAGTTGTGAACTCATCGTTTTTCCCTTTTCTTCCATTAACATATTTGTCCAAGAAATTTGCTGTCCGCTACCGCATGCCCCAGACCGCTGGAAGCGACTCCCATATTCCTGAAACTATAGGTTCAGCCTATACAATCATAGAAAACGATGAAGCAAGCGTTGATGATATTATTGAAGCGATAAGAAAGGGGTTGACCGTGCCCTTCGGTAAAGGAATCCCATTGATATTAAGAATAAAAAAGATTTGGAGTTTATCTGCTAAATCTAGCATATGCTAGAGATCAGTCGCTCAAAATAGGTATTTTCTGCAAGCTAAGATCAGATTTTAACGGTTTCTCCGAGGTTTTTTCCGGATCTAAATCATATACTTCAACAGCCTTTGACCCGAAGCCGCTCAGCAAATACGGCGACTTAACGCCGGTCATAACCAGTGTAACCTTAAGGGTCCCGGCCAGACTTGGGTCAACCCTTGCACCCCAGATGACGAGGGCATCTTCGCTCATCATTTGAGTTATGATCTCGCCAACTCTATTTGCCTCCTCAATAGTTAGGCTTTCATCGCTTGAAACATGAATTAAGGCTCCATTTGCGCCGCTATAGTCGATGTCTAGCAGGGGCATCCTTAAGGCTTTCTGAACAGCATCTTCAGCTCTATTAGGTGCGTTTGACTCGCCCACTCCTGCTATAGCGACGCCGCCTCGCCTCATTATTGTCCTGAAATCAGCGAAGTCTAGGTTTATTAGGCTTGGCATAGATATGACTTCAGTTATCCCCTTAATCATGTTAGCTAAAACCTGATCCCCAACTTTGAACGCTTCATTTATTGGGAGGTGTGGTACAAGCCACATTAGCTTATTGTTATCTATTACTATGACGGTGTCGCATTCTCTTCGCATCTCAGTTAATCCTTTGAGGGCGTAAGTTATTCTTCCCCTCTCTATCTTGAAAGGCATCGTAACTACGCCTACAACTATTGCTCCCTTCTCGCGGGCAAGTCTAGCCACAACTGGCGCCGCACCTGTCCCTGTTCCACCGCCCATTCCAGCTGTTACAAATACTACATCAACATCAGTTAGAACTTTTTCCACATGTTCTATTGACTCTTCAATTGCAGCCCTACCGATATTTGGATCCCCGCCTGAGCCAAGTCCCCGTGTGAGCTTCTCGCCTATCAGGATTTTTTGATGAGCATGCGTAGCATTTAAATGCTGTAAGTCTGTATTAATTGCAATGCACTCCGCGCCTATTATGCCTGACTCCATTAATCTGTTTACAGTGTTATTTCCTGCACCGCCAACACCAATAACGTTTATGCGGCAGTACCCTGGCTCCCTCAGACCGCCCTGCAAGTTCTCATTCCACATATACTGTAATGCTTTATCTGCTAGCTTTGCCATGTTGCCTCCGTCCCCATAATTCAATTTCAATTAGATCTCGAATTGCCGCCCTTATAGCCTCAGCCCTGTGAGGATAATATCGCTTATTTACCAACTCATCTAAAGCTTCTAGATACGGTTCTGGAAGATATATTGTGATGAGCTTCAATCCAATCACCTTGAAGAAATGAATGAGTAAATTCAATAAATTGCTGCATATTAATATAAAAATATGATTCAAACATGTTTGTGCCATTTACTTATAAATCTATCGGTTTAAGTTGTTGTTCGCTTACTAAAGGTTATGAGTATTTTCCTCAAATATCTTAACACAGTATTTGAAATTTTAGTTTAAGGATTACATGGTCGAGTTTAAACTTATATAAGTGATTTCGATGTTTTTTGTTAAGTTATAAAGGGATGTTAAAGATTTTATGGAACATTTAGACGTTGAATCTTTAGCCTCAATGCGTGGTAGTCTGAGAAAAAGCGTTTATTTGGAGAGTTATGGTTGTGCGGCAAATAAGGCGGATCTTGAAATAATGCTTGCGTATATAATCAATTCTGGTTATAAAGTATCTAATAATCCTGAAGATGCCGACTTCATTTTAGTGAATACGTGCGGGGTCAAGAAGCCAACTGAAGACCGCATGCTGGAAAGATTACGTCTATTAAGCGCTTTAAACAAGCCGCTTATTATCACTGGCTGTCTTCCAAAAATAAACCTTAAATTAATAATTAAAGTTGCTCCAAATTTCTCCGCTGTTTTAGATCCGCATAGTATTAATAAGATTGTTTTGGCGTTAAGATCTGCCGAAAGAGGCGAGAGAAATAAGATCTTTTTCTCTGAGAAGCCTCCCGTTAAGGTTGGGGAGCCTCACATAAGGCTTAGCCCAGTTATTGAGATAATACCCATCTCAGAGGGTTGTCTCAGTGCTTGTGCATTCTGCTGCGTTAGGTTCGCTAGAGGTTCACTGTTTTCATATCCGGTAAATTCAATAATTGATAGGTTACAAAGGGCGATTTCAGAGGGGATTAGGGAGGTTTGGTTAACATCGCAGGATAATGGAGCTTATGGTTTTGATATAGGAACTAACTTGGCAGCTCTGCTTAAAGAGTGCTGTAGTATTGAGGGAAACTTTTTTATAAGGGTTGGTATGATGAACCCGAATCACGCATTAAAAATTCTTTCGTATCTGATTTCAGCCTATAAAGATAGGCGAATTTTCAAGTTTCTGCATTTACCAGTTCAAAGCGGGGACAACGAGGTTTTAAAAATGATGAATCGACAGTATACTGTTGAGGAGTTTAAGAGCATTGTCCGCTCCTTCAGGCGAGAAATACCAGATGTAACTATTGCCACAGATGTTATCTGCGGCTTCCCGGGTGAGAGCAAGGAAGCATTTGAGAGAACGCTGAGGCTTATTGAGGAGATTAAACCGGACATAATTAATATATCCAAATTCTTCCCAAGGCCAAACACGCCGGCTGAACGTATGACGCTAAAGAAAGTGCAGGTTGACGCTAAAGAAATAGTGCTTAGAAGCCGAATGATGACTGAGATTACTAACAAAATCTCATTTGAAAAAAATGCTAGATGGTTAGGCTGGGAGGGAGAAATCCTTATAGACGAGAAAGGCCATGGCAACTCTTGGATTGGAAGAAACTTCGCCTATAAGCCTATTGTTGTGAAAAGCGAGAATAACCTCTTAGGAAAGATCATTAACGTTAAAATTGTTGAAACCCGCAAAAACTACTTGGAGGCAAGAGTGATCTAATTTTAAAGGCCCTTATTTAGGCGCCTCAATATATCCAGCATTTCTCTGGAATTTTCAAGCATCGCATGATTATTATTAAAGAAAACATAGACTTTATGCGCTCCCATTTTAATGATTCTCTCAGCAACATCCTCTAGCTCATCGGTTGAGTAGTAATGTCCATACCACATTGTTCTGCCATGCATGCGTTCATAAATGATGCCGTTCAAGTTGAAGAGGATTTGCGGCAAATCTGGGCAGTCAACACTTACTAGGGTTATCCCGAGGTTTGAAGCCCATTTAACGATACCATCATTAAACCAAGTCATGTTTCTCGGTTCAAGGGCAAATCTTTCTTTTAAACCTGTTTTCTCCACGAAGGACTCTAATTTAGGCTGGCTGGATATGCTCATTAATGGCGGGAGCTGAAATAGGTAGAAGTCGATTAAATGATCCATTGGTCCAAATAATTCCTTAAACCTCACCCATGCTTCAAACGCTCTTTCATTAAACTTGAAGGTGTGAGTTATCAGCCTGTTAACTTTTATAGACCATCTAAGTCCGCCGCCCTTGGTTTTCCATGATTTGATGGCGCTCTGAAAAGGAAACCTATAAAAACTTGCATTTAACTCCACAGCATTTAGACCGGAATAATTAATGTACCAATCTAGGTTTCCACCCTTATTCCAGCTGTACATCCAGCCAGATGTACCAACATATGTTTCAATCATTTTTGCAAACCTCTTTGAAGCCTCTCCTTAATCGTCTTATCTATGGCCATCTCAACCTGCTTAACCGCTGTACCTAGATAATTTTCCGGTTTCAAAGCCTCATCAATTTCTATTTCAGTTAGAATTTTCCTGATGGCTTCATCCTCTAGTAGAATATCTCTGAAGGGTTTATTTTCAGACATGCTTTTTATTGTTAGCTGACGTAGAATTTCATGAGCATCCTGCCTTCTTATGCCCTTTCTCACTAGGGCTAGCATAACAGCTTCAGACATAGCTCTACCAGTTGTTATATCGATGTTTTTTCTCATTCTTTCATCATCAACATCAAGGTTTGAGAGAACGTGAATCATTAAACTTAACATATAGTCGACCAGGATGCAAGCTTCCGGTATAATGAACCTTTCTGAGGATGACTGGGTTAAGTCTCTCTCATGCCATGTGGGTATATTTTCCAATGCTGATACGACAAGCCCCCTCAAAATTTTAGCTAATCCACATACTCTCTCACACATTTCCGGGTTACGCTTATGAGGCATTGTTGAGCTTCCAACCTGCCTCTGCTTTTCAAACGGTTCGAAAGCCTCGGCTATCTCAGTCCTTTGCAGCTCCCTTATCTCGGTTGCAAATTTATCAAGTGAAGATGCTATTATGGCCAACAAACATATGAGCTCCGCATGCCTGTCCCGTTGAACTATTTGGGTTGAAACTTCTGGCGCTTGTAACCCTAGCCTTTCCATTACGAGATTTTGAATTTTTATGGCGTTTGGTCCCAAAGCGGCTTGTGTACCAACCGCTCCGCTCATTTTGCCCACCAAAATGCGTTTTCTGCATTCTCTAAGTCTTTGAATATGCCTCGAGACTTCCCGCATCCAAACCGCCATTTTTAACCCAAACGTTATGGGCAGAGCATGCTGACCATGGGTTCTTCCCATCATTATTGTATTCTTATAGCTGTCTGCCAACCTGAGCAATACAAGTTCCAGTTCATCCAGTCGGCGGGCGATTATATCCAAGGCATCTTTAATCTGCAGAGCCTTAGCGGTGTCTACAATATCGTAACTTGTTGCGCCTAAATGCACATATGCGCCGCTTGATCCGCAAACTTCAGCAAGCGCCTTAACAAGCGCCATAACATCATGCCTTATCTCCCTTTCAATCTCCTTCACGCGGCTGATTTTGACATGTTTAATTGTGGCCATTTGCATTATTCTTTCAGCGTCCTCTATCGGTATTTCGCCAACCTCGCTTTGAGCCCAAGCAAGCGCTGCCTCCACATCAAGCATCTTCTGAACGTAGTTCTCCTCCTCAAAGATCGCCAGCATTTCAGGGGTTCCATAACGCCCTGTGTCTATAGGTAGAATTGGCAATCTTTCACCTCCAGCAAACCATCCCGGGCGGATTGCACCTAAATCATAGAATCTAGGTTCAAGAATATTAATCTGATGGATGTGTAATTTATGATGCGGGGTGTCGGTTAAATCATGGGCGCTGCAATTGCCATATTATCCAAGCAAGACGAGAATGTTACTCCGAAAGCCGTTAAAATGCTTAATATCCTTAGGCATAGGGGCGCGGAGGCTTATGGGTTATCTGATGGTGAAAAAATTATTATTGCGAAATCTCTTGAAGAGATGGAGATAAACTCTGCAGGCATGAAATCAAATGTGGTTCTGGGCTGCAATTTTAAGCAGACACTTCCAGGTGATGCCCCGCAACTTATGGAAATTAGCGACCTTAAGGTCCTCTTTGAGGGAAGAACTTTCCCTCCTAGTGAGAAAAGTGAAGTTTCGGATTTAATAAAGAAGTCTGTAGGCGATTCTTGGAAAGCAGCCAGAAATTTAATCAATATGCTGAATGGCTCTTTCATCTTTATTATCCTTAAGAAAGGCGGAAAATTAATCGTTGGACGGGATCCAGTTGGCGCCGTCCCGTTATACCTCGGCGAGGATGAAGATGTTTATGCGTTAGCTTCAGAGCGGAAGGCATTATGGTCAATCGGAATTGAAGAGGACCGCATAAAATCTTTTCCACCAGGCAATTTAGCCAAGATTTACGTCGGGGATGTGAGGTTAGTTCCAGTTAAAACCATAGAAAGAAGAATAATGGGGTCCTTTGAAGAGAAGGATGTTATCAATAGGCTGCATGATTTACTCTTGAACTCAATAAGGAGGAGAACCGCTGATGTGAAAGGGGTTTCCATAGCGTTTTCAGGAGGGCTGGACAGCAGCATAATCGCCGCTTTAGCGAAGAAGATTAAGATAGAAGCGCTTTTAATATGCGTGGGCTTAGAGGGCTCGAAGGAACTGGAGTATGCTGAAAAGATGGCTGAAAGTATCGGTTTGCCCTTCAGGGCTGAAGTGTATGCGTTAGATCGCGTTGAGAGAGATTTACGCAAGGTCTTGTGGCTAATTGAAAGCGCCGATGCGCTAAGGGCTTCTATAGGCATACCAATATCCTGGACTGCTGAAGTATCCTCAAAAATTGGTTACAGAATCCTATTGTCCGGTCAAGGGAGCGACGAAATATTCGCTGGCTACCATAAATATCTTAGGGATTACGGAAAACTTGGAGGAAAAATTGAGGGCATCCTCTATCGTGATGCGCTTAGCCTATGTGAAACCAGTCTGGAGCAAGATGAGAAAGTATGCTCCTTCCATAATGTTGAAGTAAGATTTCCCTATGCAGACTATGATCTGATGTCTTTTGCATTAAGCCTGCCTGCTAAATTAAAAATTGAATCGGAAACCGATCCTTTAAGAAAGAGGATACTTAGGAAGCTTGCTGAAGATATAGGTCTGCCGCCTGAAGCATACCTTAAACCTAAGAAGGCCATCCAATATGGAACTGGCGTCAGTAAAGCGCTTAGAAAATTAGGTAAAAAAATGGGGCTGGACGCACGTGGCCTCATTAACCAATTGTTTAAGGAGGTGAAGCAAGTCGGATGAGGACGGCGATAATATACTCACATAAATATCTGGAGCATAAAACTGGAAATGGGCATCCGGAGAGTCCTCAGCGCCTAATTGCAACAATGAGGGGAATTGAGAGAAGCGGTTTGCTCAAGGATAAAGAATGTATGCTTGTTGAACCGAGATCTATAAGCCTAGAAGACCTGCTGATGATCCACATTCCAGAGCATGTGGAGAGAATAAGATCCATCTGCAATTCTGGAGGGGGCCTAATTGACGATGAAACCCCCGTTTCCAAGGAAAGCTTTAATATAGCAATGTTAGCAGCTGGCGGAGCAATAAGGGCAGTTCAGGAAGTCATGGACAAAGAGTTTGATAATGCTTTCGCCATTGTTAGGCCTCCGGGGCATCATGCTGGACCAAACTTTTCGCTTGGATTCTGTATATTTAATAACGTTGCTTTAGCCGCCAAATACCTTAACGAGAAGATGGGTTTAAAGAGAGTTTTAATCTTTGATATAGATGCCCACCATGGAAATGGGACTCAGGAAATCTTCTACGACACAAATAATGTGCTATATATAAGTATTCATGAGGATCCGACCGAATTTCCGAAAACAGGATTTATAGGTGAAGTGGGCATCGATGAAGGGCTAGGGTACACTGTTAACATTCCGCTTCCATATAGGACTGGAGACGCAGCATATTTAATGGCTCTAAAAACTATTGGTTTGCCCATAATTAGCCAGTATAAACCGCAGTTTATACTGATTTCAGCCGGCTTCGACGGCTACTACAGGGACCCTGTTGCAGATCTTTCATTATCTGCATACATATTTCCAAAAATATTTCATCTCTTGTTAGATTTAGCTCACAAAATATGCGATGGCAGATTAGTCGCGATTCTTGAGGGTGGATATAATCTTAGTTTCCTTAAAAAAGTTGCTCCAGCATGCATAGCTAAAATGACCGGTACATATTTTAAGGTGAAGGATCACCGTCCACCTATAAATCTTAAATCTCAAAAAGAAGCGGAGAAAGTAGTCGAAATTGTTAAGAGGGTTCAATCGCGCTATTGGTCGCTCTGATGCATTAATTACTCGATAACTTTTATTGCGCTATTTGGACATTGTATTTCACATGCTCTGCAGAGAAGACAGGCATCGACATTAACAGCAACGGATTTTTCGTCTCTGAGCTCGTATACCCCTGAAGGACAGACATCAACGCATGTTCCACAGCCTGTGCATTTTTCAAGATCAATCTCTATTTTCACCATACTTAAGTCGCCTCTTAATTTTCTAAGAGTTAATATTATTTAATATAAAATCTTTTTGGATTTTTCATCGTATACTAATATCGTGAGCCTTAAACGCCTTAAACTCCTTAAACTGCTTAAAATATGCCTTTTAATATGCACAATTCATATGGTTTAAAAGTTTACGTTTCATGAATAGAAATAAACTTGT
>JAGTQL010000022.1:0-7135 GCA_018396555.1 Candidatus Bathyarchaeota archaeon
AGAGCATTCTTCAACAACATAACAGTAAACCTAAGACATAACCCACACCTAAGATGGAGGAGGAGCATAGAATGCTGGAACCTACTCTGCGACATGTTCACATACTACTACAACAACCTAAGGAGGTAAACCTTAAGTTGCCACGTCCGTTTCCCTCAAAGTATTCTTAAGATACTTGGAAGATGATGAAGTTTTCAATTACGTAACGAATCTGTTAAGAGAGGCAGTTAAACGTCTATACTTGCTAAGAATAGAGGTATTTGCGACCTAGTTAAGACCAGAGTATTCTTCAAATGCTTAGGCTTAATCCAGCTTCCGGAAGTGGTTTTAACTTCTATTCCGAACTGTTGATTATCCACGAGGACCACTATGTCGACTTCAGTTTTATTCTTCCAATAGAAGACAGGATGTTTCCTAGCCAGATGAGTAGCGACAACTGATTCAAGCTTATCCTCATCGATCGGCTTCACGTTCACTAATTCGCAAATGGTATCGTAGAGGAAAGGGTCAGTAATGTGGATCTTCCTATTCTTCCTGTAAAGAATCTTAGAATCCGCACCTAAAAAATTCAGTATCTTCACCGTGAAGAGCTTCTCAAGATCCTCTATGTATGCTTGCGTTGTGTGAGAAGAAGATATGGATGTCTCTCTCGTTATGCTTAACCAACTTACAGGCGTCAATCTGGCTCTCACTATATAGGCAAGAACCTCCTTCATATAGGCCTCGTTTCTCCCAAGCTTTGCGAAGTCGCTTCTTAACCAATCCATGTACGTCTTCCTAGTTTCAAAAGATATCCTATTCCTCGCATACATCTCCTCTATAGATAGCGGGAACCCGCCGGTGAGCAAGTATTTGTTGAAAAGCTCGTTAAGGAGGCCCTGATGCACCCTATTAGTCTTCATCGAATACTCCACTTGCATGAGATCTTTTTTCTCTGTCTCCAAATTCCTCAGAGCCTCTACGTATTGTGAAAAACTCAAAGGATGGAACACAATGTCCCTGCCCTTACCCCTACGGCCAGGGAAATACTCCTTCTGCTTCAATATCTCCAAGCTGGCTGAGCCGCTCACCACTATTACATCATTCCTGAAAACACCTTGGTCGATACGCAGCTTAAGAGCTCTATGCCAATCCTCAACAAAAGTAATCTCATCAAGAATGATGAAAGAAGACTTTATCCTGTTACCGTTTTTAAAGCTGACATAATTGTCTAAAACCTCACCCAGCTCCCTGAAGCCCGTAAGCTCCTCGCATGAAAAGTAGAACACTGCCCTCGGATCCACATTGGGCAAAAGCACCTTATTAATCCATATTTTCAGAGCTGTAGTCTTCCCCACTTGTCTGGGTCCGACCAAGAAGTTTAAGGAAAAAGGCTCGAATGAAAACTGCTCAACCACTGGCGGAACCCATCTAACCTGTTTTCTGACCCACTCCTCATAAGTCCTATCCGACTCTCGGTACCACCAAGGATTTTGGGATTCCATTGCATTGATATTGCAAATGATTATTTATAAATCTTTGCATCAGAAAAAATATGATGTAGCGATACAGATCTTAGATTCTTAGAGCGGGAAGGGGGGAACTCTTGCTAACTGGCAACTTCAGACCTTCAGAACATTTGCAATAAGGGGCTGCTTTAGTCGGGTGTCCCAAGTTTCAAACCCTTATAGGTATTCTCTAAACTTCTGCTTCTCAGTGAATGATCCTTTCACGGCTTTTAGTTTCAAACCCTTATAGGTATTCTCTAAACCCTGTTAAGTTTTTGCTTATTCTTCCCTAATAAGCATTTTTTAGGTTTCTTTTTAATATCTTCTCCGTCTATCGTCAGACTTGCAGTTTCATCATTTGTTCGACTGATTTAAATAGTTCGCACAATCTCCCCTTTCACCGTTCCAAGGGTTTCTTTTCTCATATAAGCGGTTGTTCTAAATATATAAAATGTTACAGAATCTCTTTCCTCATCAATTAGTTTTGAGAGTTGATGCTTAAGTTTTATGAAATTAGCTTCGGTTAGTTCACCTTCAAATACGGAGTTTTGGATCCATGTTAAATATCTTCGACAAGTTTTTAATATTTTCTCTAATCTTTCGACGCCCACATCATAAACTAGAACTATATACATTTACAAATTCACCATTGCGAAATAAAGGGATGATATTCTTTCTCACCCATTAGGTGCTTCTCTATTTTATAAAGTTCAAGTCTTATTAATCTCTGATATGAGCATCTTCTCCCATGGAGGCTTATCACTTGATTCATCTTTCGATCGAATTCTTCCACGAAGATCCTTCTGCCCTTTTCATTAAGATAGATTCCACCAAGTTCCTTTTCAAATGACGACTCATCAACCATTTTCTTGTTAACTAAAGTAAATATGATTCTATCAATTATTACTGGTTTAAACACTTCAGCAATATCCAGATTTAATGAGAACTTCCGGAAATTTGATGTGTGCAGAAATCCTATACGTGGGTCGAGATGAGTCTTATAAATTTCTCCCAGAATTGTAACATACAATAAACTATTTCCAAAGCTCAGCAATGTATCTAATGGACCCTTTGGCGGTCTCCTTTCCCTCTTCGTATACCTGAAATAATCGTTTTTCAATATTTCATTTAAGGAGCAATAGTATTCCTCTTTAGACCTACCTTCCACAGACATGAGCTCTTCTATACTTTGTGTTTTATTAAGCAAAATCAAGTGGTCTTTCAGTCTTTTAATATGTGCGGATAACCCCACCCCTCTATTTTCATAATAAGTTAAATTTCTGATAATGTTTGAGAGGGAACCCTCCACAAATTTGCGCGCTAATGTAAACCTTTTATTTTCGTCTAAATAATATTCGCATTGCCTAAGGGTCATATAGCCTGAGTTATAGTGAGTCCTTGGATAAAAGCTTCCAGCATAATACCCGTAATAATTAAAGATATGCAATGTAATGGTATTTGCCATTTCCCTGATGAATCTCTCTATTGGTGATGATAAATGAAGGGCGATTTCCCCCTCAAATAAGAGATTATTTTCTTCTCTTCTATTTTTCCCTAATAACCGTGAAAAAGTGAACATCTTAAATGCTCTCTTACCATACGTGAAGCCCTTTTCATGGAGAAAAAGCGAGAGAGATGGTGAAATACTCCTATAAATTGCTGCCTGAACTAAATGATTCATTCGCCTAGGAACGCTAGGTGCGCTATTTCAAGAGCCACAAGCGCCAGCAGCGTGACTAGGCTCCACTTGAACAGCATGATTAAATGTTCGCTGGGCTGGATTCTCTTTAACCCGCAATTTCTCGCTCGGCCCATTATCCTAGTAATACGCTTCCTCAGCAAACGCCTAACCGGTCAGACATCAGCATCCACGGCATCCACCTTGCGTATTTTCTTATCCGCACCCTGCAGACAAACGCCTTAACCTCGCTCATCATCTTCTCAACGTCTTCGCGCGGCATGATCAGGGTAATCCACACGGATATTGATGGATTATGCCCTGGCTGCCAAGTCAGAGAATTGACCACAGATCGCTAGTGCAGTTTATGCAGTTAGGTATGCACAACATGTTTGGCCTAGTAATCATCTTATCACGATGAGGAATCTCATAAAGATAATTGAAAGGCTTTCATTTGCGGAGAGCGTTAGAGATGAATTTTCAGATGTTTTGCGCCCTTGTCCGGCTTTAGCAATGTGCCTTGCGGGGTCTCCTCCGATTCTCCCCCCTCCAATGAGCGGATGCTTTTGACGCCTCTTAAAAGCGTAAACCAAGATTTCGAGTCGCCTTCGATTACGATGCGAATTTTTTCGCCTTCACGTTTAACCCTGAAGATTAAAGATGTTTCCCCTTTAATGTTTGGAACGGATCTTGAAACTTCAACGTTCTCTTGCAGTTCAAAAACGTGGAAAGTCACATTTTCAGCGTAATCGTAGTCTGGGCGCTCACTATTTGAGCCCACAGGGATCACAGAGTTCGGATGGGCCATTAGAGGTATGCTCATATATCCATGCTTCTCCTGTATCCACCGCCCGCCCTCAACGACTTCTCCAGTTATGAAGTTCGTCCATCTGCCCGCGGGCAGATAGTACTGAGCCACCCCGTCGGGTGAGAAGATTGGGGCGACGAGAAGCGAGTCGCCGAGCATGTACTGCCGATCTAGAAGGTGGCAGGCGGGGTCCTCCTGGAACTCAAGAACCATAGGCCTAAGGATAGGGATCCCCCTCCGGTGGGCTTCAACAGCGCAGCCATATATGTAGGGCATTAAGCGGCATTTCAGCTTAACGAAGAACCTTAAGACGTCAACAGCCTCCTCATCGAATAGCCAGGGCACACGGTAGGAGGAGTTTCCATGAAGCCTACTGTGAGAGGATAGGAGCCCGAAGGCGCACCACCGCTTGTAGAGGTCCGGAGTTGGGTTTCCATCAAAACCGCCGATGTCATGGCTCCAGAAGCCGAAGCCGCAGAGGCTTAGGGATAAGCCTCCACGCAGAGTCTCAGCCATCGACTCATAGCATGCGCTTGAGTCCCCTCCCCAGTGAACTGGGAACTTCTGTGAACCAACGGTTGCCGAACGGGCGAATAGTACAGCCTCCCCAACTCCGCGTTCCCTTTCCAGAAGATCGAAAACAGTCTTGTTGTAGAGGTAAGCGTAGTAATTATGCATCTTAAACGGGTCAGACCTATCGTAATATTTCACATCGACAGGTATGCGCTCGCCAAAATCCGTCTTGAAGCAGTCAACACCCATCATTAGGAGCCTACGGAGCTCATCCTGAAACCATCTGCACGCTTCGGGATTCGTGAAGTCAACTATCCCCATCCCAGCCTGCCAATCATCGCATTGCCATACATCGCCATTCAGCCTCTTAAGCAGGAAGCCTCCTTTTATCCCCTCCTCGAAGAGTTCAGACTGCTGCGCAATGTAAGGGTTTATCCAAACGCATATGTGGAGCCCCCTAGACTTTAATCTGCGCAGCATCCCCTCAGGGTCGGGGAAAACACGTTCATCCCACTTAAAATTGCACCAGTGAAACTCCCTCATCCAAAAGCAGTCGAAATGGAAAACATGGAGGGGAATATCCCTCCTGGCCATCTCCTCAATTATACGCGTAACGGTCTTCTCATTATAGTCTGTAACGAAGGAAGTTGTCAACCATAAGCCGAAAGACCAGGCTGGCGGCAAAGCCGGCCTTCCGGTCAGAGCTGTGTAACGCTCCAAAACATCCCTAAGAGAGGGCCCATAAATAACGAAGTAATCCAAATGCTCACCCTTAACGCTGAAGGAAACCCTTTCAACATTCTCAGTCGCAACCTCGAAGGACACGAGCTCAGGATGATTAACAAGAACTCCATACCCCCTGTTTGTAACGTAAAACGGAACATTTTTATACGCCTGGTCGCTGCTGGTTCCAGGATCAGCATTCCAAATATCCACTGTCTGACCGTTCTTAACGAACGCTGTGAACCTTTCCCCCAAGCCGTACACATACTCGTCAACCCCAAGGTTCAACTGCTCACGCATATAGACCCCATCCACCGTATCCATTATTCCCAACGCGCGCCTCCCACTTCCCGTCACAACTCTGTCTCCATCCTTAAATGTGACCCCCCACTCATCCTTCTTAACATACACCGTTAATCTTCCGCTTCTAAGCGTCGCCTCATTCTCACCGTCCGCGATCTCAACATGCGGCTTCTGAAAATTAAGCTCGAAACATGGCTTCCTAGGCGCCGCACCCCTATGATGCCACGCCTGAACTCTAATAACGTTCTCCATCGGAGAGGAGAAGCGGACAGTTATCAACGGAATATTCAGCGTCTCCCAACGATGCTCAATCCTCCTCGGAGCAGCGTAGATGGTTAACGCATCATCCTCAACCTTAACATGGCAAACCTGAACCGGAAAATACGCGTTCACACCCGGCTTCATACGCCAATAACCATCGCTAAACTTCAAACCCACTCACCCCATTTAAAGCACCCTTTAATCCCAAAATACCCATTTTCACATCTAACATTAATAAATCATTCCTCCTCTCAGGTGCTTCCCACATTCAGCCGGATAAGAATGGCTGCTCAAGAGAATGATAATCGCCGCCGGCATGGCTACACTTAAAAGACGCTTATGCAATTCCTTTACTTAGGGATTAAACTTGAACGGAGAGCATTCGGAAGAAGAACCTCGTAAAATGCTTCCGCCCTTTCGAGGGCGCTTTCTGCCATTGCTCAGCGAACCTGAGCAGGAAACCCTCCATCCGGATCTTTACAGCAGCCTTGTAGACGGTGGAACAGACGCGATACTTCAGCAGCTAAAAGAATACAATACGCTGAGAAAAAATCTGCTGAAAGATTTACGTGGAAAAATCACCATTAAGAGTTTTCCTGAACGGGAAGAGACGGTGAACTCTAGGGTTGTAGCATCCGACGCTGGAAATAACGGCGCAGACTTCAGATCGGCATTCATACCGCTCTATGCCTCAGTAGCCATAGCAACAGAGGGATGGATGATCATCGACGAACCCATCTTTAAGGCCGGTGAACCCCAAATCTGGCCTGATGAGCCGCGCTCGCGGGATAGGGAATCCCTGCTCGCAACTAAACTTCAGTTTGAGACAACCTTGGAGGCGATTGAACGCTGGAGGCCGAAATACGTGATTATGGACGGATCATTGCTCATAAATTTCTGGCTGCTGCCGGCAATATTCAGCTCCACAGAAGATTATGAAAAAGATTTCAACTCAGCCGTGACGCAGTCAATTCGGCTACTATATTCATGCTATGAAATGGATCTTCCCATAGTCGGCTTCATTAAGAGAACCAGGATGAACGACGTATGCGCTAGGCTTGGGGCTCCTAAAATGAGAGACACGGTTCTCCTAGACATGATGCTCAGCTTAGGAGAATACACAGCTCCCATAGCCTTAACCAACGGCCCCATCGTCAAAGCATATAAGAGAAGATGCCTCGATCTCGGGATAACCGGATCTGACGCAGAAAGAATCCTAAACATCCACTTCTCATACGCTAAAACTGGGCTTACAACCCCATTCCGCCTCGAGGTTCCCGAATACAGCCTAGACCGTTTAGAGGAGATCGGAACAATAGTTTTCTTAACATCCGAAGAGGGCGGAAGCATTTTACGAGGTTC
>JAGTQL010000022.1:7148-22483 GCA_018396555.1 Candidatus Bathyarchaeota archaeon
CTGACGAGGATCACAACCTCAATCTCAAACATCCGCACATTAATGATATACTCTAAGGCCCTAGACCTGGTGAGAAACGGCGAGATGAAACCTGAGGACCTGAATCTCCTAGCGTTGCAGCATGGGGAACAGTGGGTTTTAAGGGACGGGGAGCATATTAAAATGCTCAGCGGGAGGGAAAAATGAAGGTGACGGGTTCAATGGGAGGTTTAAAACCCATCGGATATGCTCTCTCAGGATGCACACATGAGCTCCTCTCATTCGTCGTCATGGAGGATGCGCAGGTAAAAGTTAACTACTTCTACTTCATCAATCACCCCCTAAAACATGGAATACCAGTTCTCACAAGAACATTCAGGGTTCAACCATACAACCCAGAGATGATCGCTGGAAGAATAGGACCCTTAGCCGGCAAGAAGGGGCGTAGAGCCGACTACGGCAAGAGGCTTGAATACACTATTGCATTTGCTGAGATCCTAGGATACTACGATGAAAAAGGCAAATGGAGAATGATGGAAGTCGCCCCGTCGCCATGGGATTGCGTTTACGAGCCGAGCGAGGAGGCCCTACAGCGCTTCCTCGCATACAGAGGCGAGGCTGGTGGGTCAGTGATGCTTGAGATAGGGAAAATCCGCGGAACAAACATACCAGCATATATAGATCTTAACGCCGTAGCTAGAGGACACATGTTTGTCGCCGGCATGACCAGATCTGGAAAATCCAGCTTCGTAATAAATATGGTTGCCAAAGCATCGAATCTAAAGCCTAAACCGCACTTCATCATATTTGACAGAAGAGGCGAGTACAGTGGCTTAGTAAAATACGGGGCGAAGATAACCCCGTATACTAGGTTCACGCCGATAATAACGGATCCGAAAATCATAGCTGAGAAGCTAGGGTTAAAGAGTAAGGAGCGGGAGGCGGTTCTAGAGGCAGCCAGGGCAATTCTGGATGGCGGAGGCAGATTAACCGCTAAAAATTTAATCAGTAAGGTCCGTGAGGTTTTGGAGCGAGGCGTCCTATTCAAAACCGATGAGGCTAAAAACAGATGCATTCGAAGCGTTGAATGGGCAGTAGAAAGCAAAGGCGGATTCCTCGATCAGCAAAGTGAGCCCCTCGACATTATAGATGAGGTTAACGGTAGCTTCGCGCTGATAGTGGACTTCTCAGTTGACACTGATATTGAAGCCCAGCATAGGACAGCAAGCCACATACTTAATCAGATCAGAAATCACGCGATAAAACGTAAGGACCACGGAGACTTCGCATGCATAATTGTGGTTGAAGAAGCCCAGTACTTCTCCCCTGAGAAGGGGGCTGAAATTAAGGAGTCAAGCGCCCAATCTGAGGCTAAATCTTCAATGATTGAGGCGATAAGTCAAGCCGGCGGATACAATGTTGGATTAATAGTTGTAACGCAGAGACCAGCCTATGTACTTAAAAGCTGCATATCTCAATGCAACTCTGTGGCCTGCTTCAGGCTTAGAAGCGGAAACGATCAGGATGCAATCCTAGAGTACACGGAGTACGGCTCAGAGAGGCTCAGAGATTACCTTCCAGGATTAGCCGACCATGAGGCCATGCTTTGGGGATTAGCCGTTCCAACACCCTTCCCAATAATAATAATCGAGGTGGATGTTGAGGAATACCCTAGGAAGGCCGCCGTGTTCGCTAAGAGCGCATGGGAGAAGATGGAAAAGAAAGATAAGAAAAGCGATTTACCTATTTACCTGCAAGATTCATAGATTAAAACCTAAACAATTAATTTCAGGAGCACGGAGGTCAACATCGTGGAGCCGGCGATAAAAATCTTGGCAGGAACAGACTTCCACGGATTTAAGTCAGCATTTGAAGCTCTCGCTCAAAAAGCCGAAAACAGCGGCGTGAACATTGTAATCCTATGTGGGGATATAACAAACTTCGGCACTGAGCAGCAGGCAAGAAGCCTCTTATCCCCATTATCTAGGCTAAGCGTTCCAGTCATCTTCGTCCCAGGCAACTGCGACCCCCCATCGCTAACCAACATAAATCTTGATAACATAAGATGCATCCACGGCTCCGGACTCATCCATGCTAATTTCGCATTTATAGGCGTAGGCGGAAGCCCTAAAACCCCATTTAACACCCTTCTAGAGATGGGCGAGGGGGAAATATATGGAACGCTGCAGAAAAGCCTAAAAGATTTAGGCGATAGAATTAATAATTCCCAAACAATTTTAATCTCCCACGCACCCCCAAAGAATACAAATCTGGATACGACCTCCATAGGCGGGCATGTCGGAAGCATAAGCGTGAGAAAATTCATCGAGGAATATAAGCCGGCTCTCACATTGTGCGGGCACATACATGAAGCTAAAGGCGTGGATAAAATCGGCGAAACGCTGATAGTTAATCCCGGGCCGTCTAAGCAGGGTAACTACGCCATAATAGATATTCTATACGGCAGAATAGATGTTAAGTTTCACGCTTTTAAAACAATTTAGCCGCACTTGAATTCGCAGCATGCATGCCTTAACTTTCAGAACAAAAATTAAATATGGGAATGCTATTGATGGTTAATCACTCATGAGGTGGCTTGCTTGCCGTTTGAGAAAGGTGACTTCATATTAATAGATTACGTCGCTAGGGTCGCTGAAACAGGCGAGGTTTTCGACACAACATTAGAGGAAGTCTCGAAGAAAGAGGGCACATACAGAGAAGGCGAAATATACGAGCCCAAACTGGTTGCGATCGGTGAGGGATGGGTTCTAAAAACCCTCGATGAAGCCCTCCTAAACATGGAGCTTGAGAAAACCGCAACTGTTGAGATACCGCCTGAGAAAGGCTTTGGGAACAGGGATCCGAATAAGGTGAAAATGTACCCGCTGAGAAAATTCTTGGCTCAGGGCATAACGCCTGTAATTGGGATGAGAATCGAGGTTAACGGTAAGACCGCAACCGTTAGATCCATTGGCGCTGGCAGAGTGCAGCTTGATTTTAACCCCCCGCTGGCCGGTAAGACATTAATTTACGAAGTTACGATTAGAAAGAAACTTGAGACGGTTGAGGAGAAAATAATGGCTTTAATCCATAGAAGAGTACCGCAGGTCAACATTGAGAAGTTCTCCCTGGAAATTGGGGATGACAGCGTGACAATAAACATTCCTGAGGAAGCCTTTTACATTGAGGGCATACAGATAATTAAACGCGGAATATACATGGATATACAGAGGTTCTTCCCAGAGAAGAACGCTGTACGCTTCGTGGAGGTATTCAGAAAGAAGGAGGCGCCCTCCTCAACAACGCCTTCCTCAACTGAAGCCCCACAGGACATTTAAGATTATCACAAACCTTCACCACCTCGCATCGGTCACCATCCCTCAAACCCTCCGGCGAGCATAACGCTGCATTTTCGCAGTCTTGAACGCTGCATTTCTGCGAGTGAAAAGTGATTATTGCACCCTCAATGCTCTGTTTAGGAGACACGGCGGCTAGAACTTCAGATTCAACAACCTCAACAACCCTCATGTCCACATCATATAGTTCGCACCTCAAAAATCTATCACGCACATTAACAATCTTATATACGCGATTATCCTCCAGGTTTTTAACGCAAACGCTGAAATATCTGCACTCACCGCATTTCTCCCCGGCGCCCCTATGTATGAAAGAGAAGCCTACCCTAGCTTGCCCAGCGCTAATCAGCGTAACTATTATTTTAGGCCCAGCCATAAGTTAACCTATCACTCCCGTCTCCTTAGCTATTTCCTTTGCTAACTCATACGTTAGCGGCTTCTCACTGAGAATCGTATATCTTTCAGGACGAACATCTTGAGCCTTAACTAGCGCTTCAATAATATACTTTGGCTCAATATTTATCTCCTCAGCTGTAACGGGAGCGCCAACCCTCCTCAATGCATCCCTTATAAGCAGCCAGTCTATCCCATGCAAACTCGCCATAATTATTGTTCCAATGCCGCACTGCTCCCCATGCAACGCTGGCTTCGGCGCTATCATATCCAACGCGTGGCTGAACAGATGCTCCGACCCGCTGCATGGCCTACTGCTGCCAGCTATACCCATCGCTACACCGCAGCTTATAAGCGCCTCCAGAAGCACCCTCAAACCCTCCTCGGAGCCGGATCTTATTAAGGATGCATTTTCCACGATATGCTGGGCGCTCATCAAAGCCATGCTTGCCGTGTAACGCGCATAATACTCATTTTTCTTCTCATGTGCCAGTTTCCAATCGCGTGTTGATGTGAACTTGGCGATTGCGTCGCCGCATCCGCTCGCCGTTAAACGGTATGGAGCCTTAACTATCACTTCAGTGTCGGCTATGACCGCTATGGGCGACTGGGCCATAATGGAGTAGGGCTTATCTAAGCCTTTTATGGAGGCAAATGGGCTTGATATTCCATCATGGGAGGCTGTAGTGGGCACACTCATAAATGGTGTTTCCATACGCGCCGAACTGAGCTTCGCAATGTCAATTTTCGCTCCACCGCCCACGCCAAGCACAACCTCGGGTTTCAACTTCATAATCTTTCTCGAGGATGATTCTACATCCCCAATCGTTGGCGTGTTAGATGCGACTATATGCTCATAAACTTTTAAACCCTCGCTTTGCAGTATGCTCATAACCCTTCTGCCGACGATTTCAAAGGTTTTCTTCCCAGAGATTATTAGGGCGCTTCCATTGAAGCCTAAATCTTTACATATTGACCCAATTAATTCTAGGCTTCCGCTTCCAACAACCACTTCACGAGGCATCTGCATACGGTGAATATTAGACATCAACCTTGTCAGCCTTATCAGCCTTATCAGCCTTAATACGCAAACAATCTATTTTAACTAAGACGATTGAATAATTAAGCGTTCCCATAACGAAGGGAAGCAGTTGCCTTTTTATGTTTTCCGAACAGTTTAAATTTAAGTTCGCATATTATTACCAGTAGCCTCTAACATGAATTATATTAGAGGCTGAATGGCAGAAAGTAAAAGTCGACTTATATAAGCAGTAATTGATTGAAAAGGGAAGGTTTTAATTCATAGATGGGTGGATTGAGTAGGTTGCCGTCAATCGATAAAAGCAAAGCTGAGATTAGGCAAATAATCCTGGAGCACATCCCGAAGGAGGCTGAGATAACACGCATAGAGTTCGAGGGACCAGCGTTGGCTATCTACGCTAAAAGGCCGGAAATACTGATAGCGCAGGAGCATATAATTACGAACATAGTCAGCGTGATTAAAAAGAGGATAGTTCCGCGGTCAGATCCCTCAGTAAGGCTCCCTGAGAAAGAAGCTGAAAAAATAATCATGGAGATAGTGCCGAAGGAGGCTGAGATAACAAATATAATTTTCGACCCACCACTAGGCGAGGTAACAGTAGAAGCTAAGAAGCCAGGGCTCGTCATAGGAAAGAATGGATCAACGCTTCAGGAGATAATTCTAAAAACGAAGTGGAGACCAAGGGCTGTAAGAGCCCTTCCTAAACCATCTAAGATAGTGCTTCACATCGAGAACTTACTCTATTCAAGCAGCAAGGAACGGGAGAGAATACTGCGTAACACTGGCGAAAGAATATTCCGCCCTCTACTATACGACGTCGGAGATTTAAGAATAACAATGCTCGGCGCGGCGAGGGAAGTTGGGCGCTCAGCAATCCTAATTCAAACTAGAGAAAGCCAGGTTCTTATAGACTGCGGGATAAACCCAGGTTCAAACAGACCATTCGAGGCCTTCCCACGTCTTGATATTCCGCAATTCGACATTGACTCCTTAGACGCCGTTGTAATAAGCCACGCCCACCTAGATCACTGCGGCTTTCTACCATACCTCTTTAAGTTCGGCTACGATGGTCCAGTCTACTGTTCTGTCCCAAGCCTCAGCCTAATGACCCTGCTTCAGCTTGACTACTTAGATGTTCTATCTAAGCAGGGGCTTCCACTACTTTACGACCAAAAGGATGTGCGCGAGGTTGTTTTACACACCATCCCACTGCGTTATGGCGTTGTCACCGATGTGGCTCCAGACGTGAGGTTAACGCTGCATAACGCCGGCCACATACTCGGATCTTCGGTGGTGCATCTACATATTGGGGAAGGCTACCATAACATAGTTTACACAGGGGACTTCAAATATGGCAAAACAATGCTTCTGGAGGCTTCTATAACCGAATTCCCAAGGGTTGAAACCATAATAACTGAAAGCACATACAGCGCCCCAACCGACGTAATGCCGTCAAGATCTGACGCTGAAAAGAAGATCGTTTCGATAATTAACGAGACGCTTAGCAGAAGCGGGAAAGTAATAATCCCCGTGCCGGCGGTGGGTAGAGCGCAGGAAATAATGCTCGTCCTAGACGAATATATGAGGCATGGTGAAATGAAGGAAGCGCCGGTTTTCATAGAGGGCATGATATCTGAGTCAACAGCGATGCACATGGCCTATCCAGAATATCTCTCAAGAGAGGTTAGAAATAAAATAATCAACGATGATATAAACCCCTTTGAATCAGAGTATTTCACGGTGGTTGAGCATCCGAGCGCGAGGAGCGAAATAATCGAGGGCGAACCATGCATAATAATGGCTACAGCCGGCATGCTTGAAGGAGGCCCGGTGATCGATTACTTCCAAAATCTAGCGCATGATGATCGAAACTCTCTGGTATTCGTTAGCTACCAAATTGAGGGAACGCTTGGCCGGAGAATCCAGAAGGGCACACCGGAGGTTTCAATAATGGACCAGGATGGAAAAATCAGAGTTATAAAAGTTGGCTTAAAAGTTCATACAGTTGAAGGATTCTCCGGGCACTCTGACAGAAGACAAATAATAAATTATCTACGCAAGATCTCGCCTAAACCCGATAATATAATCGTGTGCCACGGTGAGAGAAGCAAGTGTATCTCCCTCGCCGATTTTCTACGAAGAAAATACGGGGTTAACGCCGTCGCCCCTGATGTGCTAGAAACAATAAAGCTAAGATAGAAGCCGCATCAAAGGCTTGATATTTCATCGCTTATGCAAGAATCATTGCGTCTCAAAACTGGTTTTCTCCTTCAATATTTGAATGGATGGCGGCGTTAGAACTATGCGTTCCTCTCCAAGTCGAGCTATGTCGCCGCCTATGGACTCTGCAAATTCGCTTAGCTCACCAACAGCCCGCTTAACATCATCAATGCTCTTCTCCGCCAGCGGTTCAACCTTAATTATCAATATATTCCCAGATTTAACCTCATTCTTAATCCTCTCTAAATCATCGATTGAATGTAAAGATAAAGCTTTAAGGTAAATTTTACCCGCTGCCTTCGGCGTAGCCATTACCGCCTCTTCCCTCTTCTCTCCAGCCTCCCCCACTTCAGCCTCAGGCTTTTCCTCCTTCTTTTTACCAATTATCTTCTCTAAGACCCTCCCCAAATTCGGATTTGTCAAATTTAACCTCACCGCACCTTTTAGACTTACCAGATCTGGCGAGAAGGCCCAGAGTTAAAACTCCGGGATAATCGCCGTTAAATCTTTAATTGTCATTGGCGATATAAATTTTTTGAAACAGCCGCCTGAAACCCAAGAAACCCTTTAAGCCAGAAAGGGCTTTTAAAATTCAGCCCCTTCGTTTTTGAAACGTATTAATTGCTTCCCAAAATGCATCTCCAACGTAATGCAGGTTTTTAAGAGCCTTTCCATGCTTAAGACGCTTAATCTCCTCGGAGCCTAGGAGAGCCTTAGCCACGGCAATAGCTTTCCCATGTTTTTCATCAAGCACCGCAGTAAAGGACCCTTCTTTAAATTTCCCTTCAACCCTAACGATGCCTGGCGCCATTATGTCGGCGCCGTTACATATATGTGGAATTGCACCCATGTCAACTATAACCTTTGGAAGAATGCTGATGAGATCCTCAAAGGTTAATGCTGGCATAAGAACCCCATCGCACCTTATTAGGGCCGGTTTATCATTTATAATAAAAATTTCGCCAGGGGGAATTTCAGCAACCTCTACTTTTGGTTTAGCCCCAACCCCGAAAAGCCCAGCGCCAAAAATTTCCGATATCTCCTTCAGAAGGTTTTTCGCATCCTTCTCTTTAAGGAAGAATCTACGTTTAACGCTGCCCATAAAATAAGGTTTTAGCATAACGCATATAAATTTGCACCTCTCCATAGAGGAGTGAGCAGCTGAAGAAGGATGATAAGGCATGGCAACCCAAATACTAGAGGAGAGCCTTGGAAAAATAGTACTAATAAAGCTAAGGGGTGGAAGAAGCATACGGGGCAAACTTCAAGGTTTCGATCAGCATCTAAACCTTGTCCTTGAAAAGGCGGAGGATGTAACTGACGCTGAAAACATTAAGGAACTAGGTTTGATAATAGTTAGAGGAGACAATGTTATAATGATATCTCCGCCGCCTAGGTGAGTGATTAAATGACGAAGGGAACATCTTCCTTTGGGAAACGCATGGGCAAAACCCTCCACATAAGGTGCAGAAGATGCGGACGCAGGTCATACAATGTTAGGAAGAAAAGATGCGCAGCCTGCGGTTTCGGGGAAACAGCGAGAATAAGGCGATACTCGTGGCAGACTAAAAATCTTCAGAGACAACGAATAGTTTAGGAGGCGTCCTCATAGCAATCATAGAAAAGCATTTAAGCAGCGTTCTTGGTGAAATAGAGGAAAAATCGGTGGAAAAATGAGATGGTTGGAAAAGCGAGAATAAGGCTGGTGAGCACAGATTACAAGAAGCTCGACGAAATATGTAGGGAACTAAGGGACATAGCCGAGAAGGCTGGGGTAAAGGTCACGGGGCCTATCCCCCTGCCAACTAAAAAGCTTAAAGTGCCGGTAATGAAAAGTCCTTGCGGTGAAGGGACAAAAACGTGGGATAAGTGGGAAATGCGCATACATAAACGCCTAATAGACATAGAGGCTGAGGAGCGCGTTATGCGCAGAATCATGCGCATGAGGGTTCCTGAGGAAGTTTACATAAGTATAGAATTAGTTTAGTATAGAAATTAATTTAATTCTCCTCAGGATCTATCCGACCGGCTGTAGGTTTTCCGCGATCCTTCACTACGGTGGGAAATATCTATTCTCATTCCATCATAGGCTACATGCACATTTTCAGGTTTAAGTTTCTCCTCAAGTTCTTCATGAAGTAAACCGCCGTTATGGGAGAAGTGGGTTGCGATGAAAATCGTGCCACTTGAGGCTATGCCCATTCTCACCATTTCTTCCTTAGCTCTCAAAACCCCCTTGATACCCATGTGATATCTGGTTTCAGGCGAAGGCCCGTTGGTGCAGTCAAATATCACAAGGTCGAGTTTAAAGTCCGCCAGCCTATTCCATGTTTCCCGAGGGAACCAGCCCGAATCATGCCCATAAAGAATCGTCCTTTCACCATCAGAAATCGCATATATCAAGCATTGCTCATTTTTATCATGATCAGCAAGGAGAGGCGTAACTAAATATGGGCCCGTCCTGAAACTCTCAAAGGGTTTAACCCTCTGGATCCTTACAGAACTCTCAAGAGTTTTATTAGTTAGAACATCAAGAAGCTTCTCATGAACCTTTTCATTACCATAAACCTTTAAAATTTTGCCATTTTTCAATTTGGCAAATGGCTCAGCCCTCATATTAAGCTCCTCCGGGTAGAAATGATCCTGGTGACTATGTGTTATCAGCAGAAAATTGATTCTCGCCAGATCCACATCGTAGGAAATTTTATGGTGATACGTGTCCGGGGGCAAGTCGATTTTCAAGTCGGAATTAATTATAACCGAGGATCTGGTCCTTATATTTTTTCCTCCAATCTCCCTCGCTCTTTCACAGTTCAGGCATTGACAGAAAACCGCAGGCCAGCCTTCTGAGGCGGCTGTTCCAAGGAATAGTATTCGCATGTAATCTAGCATCCTCTGAGAGAATATAAATTTTTTGAGGGATCGCCAGCTAAAGAATCAGTAGGCTGGCTGCCGCCAGTATGAGTGAGGCTAGAAAACTTAGAAGCCAAACATATTTGTTCCACCAGAAAATTTTCGCCCCATCCAGTATGCCGAAGGGCACGAGGTTAAATAGGGCCGTCCACGCATTTATTCCTGAGCCCCATATCATAATCGTTTCGAACGCTGAATCATATACAGCAGGGGTCAAAAATAAAAATAGAGTGGATAGGGTCAGATTAACAAGCGGTCCTGATAATGAAGTTTTGCCAATGATCTCCCTATTCACCTCTCCAGATATGATGACTGCACCGGGTGAAATGATCTTTATTGGTGAAACGATCGAGATTAAAGTGATCAATGTGCCTAGAAAAGTCAGCCTGAACTCCGCCCACAAACCGTAATGCATCGCAACAAACTTATGTCCAAGCTCGTGGGGAATGAATGCTGATGCGAAAATAACGGCTAAACCCAAGAGCAAAATAGGCTCCATCAAACCTGGGTTAAAGAGGGCTATGGAAGAGCCTACAAACATAACCATCAATGTGCCCAAAGCTACATGGGCAATCTCGCCTGAAATCACTAGATTGCGGAAGAAGATTAACCTTCGGTAAAACTTTGCGCCTTCAGCTCTTACCCTGCCGGCCTTCTCGGATGGAATTATGCGCCTCACAGGCTCCTTGCTAATGCCCTGGCACGCATGTAGCTCAGGCAATCTATGCTCAGCGCAAAAATATCCGCCGCAGAATGGACACTTAAAGGGTAATGCTGTATCTGAACCGCAATATTGGCACTTCAATCCCCTTCAACTTCTAAATACTGATTTAACCTTAATATTTTTAAGGAAAAAGGTAATAAATCCTTCGTCTTTCCCGAATTACGCATCCAGATTGATCAATTCATATTCTAGGCTACTCAGCCCAGCTTTCTCCCCGACCCTCAAAAGTTTCAGCCAATCTCTCGAAAAGTGGCAGTTAAGCATAAAAGGAATGAAAAACGTAATTCTTAAAAACCTTAAAAGAATCATTTCAAAGACAAGCCAGTAAAAATAATAAGCCCCACAAGAAAATGTTAAAATAGAGCAAGCCGGGGTGGCCGAGTGGATTAAGGCGCAGGCCTTGAGTTCAAAAATGTTAAGGAAGCCTGTGGCCCATTATGGGCCGCGTGGGTTCGAATCCCATCCCCGGCGCCAAACCGAAAGTTTAAGAGCTGAACAATTCTTGCCCTTTAATCATGTAGTCCACGCTTCGCCCTAAGGGTAAAACATAAACCTAGCTAGAAGCTTAACTTCAAAGAGAAGAAGGGATTTTGCTGGAAATATCTCAGTTAATCACAGAGGCATATCAATGCGCAAGAAAACACACGAGTAACCCAAAACATTTATCTCTTTCACTTTCCACTAAATCTAGGAGATTTTAAATCATGCCCGCGTCTAATGGCAAAAGGAGATTTCTTGCAGTTTGCTATATTGTAGAAGGAGTTTTGTTTTTCGCCTACTCTCTGTGGCGCCTTGTAATAAACCCTTTACAATTTTATCGTGCTCCTCCAGCCCTTGAATCTGCAGCTAAAATCTTCATTCTCCTAATGCTTATAGCCGGAATATTCTTCATATCGAGAGCCCTCATCCTCTTGAAAGGTGCGATTAAGCCAAGTAAATCAGACCTGATTAAATCTATTCTATCCATATTCTTATAGGTCTTCCCAGCCCTAACAGCAATGGGCAACGCAAACACCTATCTTACAGCGCCCTATATTCCGGAAGAATTGTGGTCCATAGGCTTTTATCACTTGCAGATCGGAACTTTATTCATTATAATAGGCATCTTCAACCTATCCTCGCTTTTCTTATCCATATATCTGATAAGGTCAAGAAGGTAATTACAATTAAAGCTCATTTTGCTGTTGACGACCGCCCGCGTGCTGGATAATGCCCTATCACGCCCTATACCTTTTTCTCACCCTAAAAATTAAAGGAAGAGTAGACAGTATTAAAATACTTCAACACTACTCTTAGTGATGGGATTCAAATGTATCTGATGGGATTAGACCTCAGCACATCCAGCATCAAAGTCCTTATTGTAGATGAGGAGGGAAATGTAATTGCAAGATCTTCTGAGGAGTACCCTATTTATTCACCCCTCCATGATTATGCTGAGCAAGATCCAGATCTGTGGTGGGATGCGGCTAAAACCTCGATAAAAGCGGCATTGAAAAGTTCCGGGCTAAAACCTTCCGAGATCTCAGCGGTGGGGCTTTCTGGACAAATGCATGGAACAGTGCTTATAGGGAGAGATATGAAACCTCTCAGACCAGCGATAATATGGTCAGATAAGAGGAGTACCTCTCAATGTGATGAGTTTTATGAGATAATTGGTAGGGAAAGGGTTCTGAGCATGGTTTGTAACCCAGTAATGCCGGGGTTCATGGGCCCAACGTTACTCTGGATTAAAGATAATGAAAATAGAATATTCAATAGTATATTTAGGGTTTTACTTCCAAAAGACTATATTAGGCATAAACTAACAGGGATCATCGCAACAGACTTCTCCGATGCATCCGCAACGCTCCTATTTGACGTAAGGAGGAGAATGTGGTCAGACGAGATCATTTCCGCCCTCAATCTCTCAAGAGAAGCCTTTCCAGAAGCCTTTGAATCGACAAGCGTTGTTGGAAGCATATCAAAAAAGGCATCGGAAGAGACAGGCTTACATGCGGGAACACCGGTTGTTGCAGGTGCAGGGGATTCCCAAGCTGGAGCAGTAGGTTGCGGGGTAATTAAAGCCGGAATCGCTTCATCTAATATAGGAACTGGCGGGCAGATCTTCACGACGTTGGATGAGTTAATAGTGGATCCTAAGAATAGAGTTCACACATTCTGCCACGCTGTCCCGAACAAATGGTGTCTGCAAGGAGCAATACTCTCAGCCGGGTTATCATTAAGATGGTTTAGAGATAACTTTGCCCATATGGAGAAGGTTGTCGGCTCATCCAGCAACATCGACCCTTACGATCTGCTCTCAAAGGAAGCTGAAAAAGCTGAACCGGGATGCAACGGGCTAATATTCCTCCCATACCTTCTAGGTGAACGTTCCCCCCACATGGACCCAAAAGCCAAGGGAGGGTTCTTCGGCTTGACTCTCCAGCATAGCAGGCAACATTTTATTAGGGCAATCATGGAAGGCGTAGTCTATGCCTTAAGGGACTGCTTAGAAATCTTCAGGGAACTGGGCGTCAAAATTGGGAAGATAATCGCCCGTGGCGGCGGTTCCAGAAGCAACCTTTGGAGACAAATACAATCAGACATCTTTAGCTCCACAATCATTAAGACAGGAGTTGAAGAGGATTCAGCTTTCGGCGCGGCCCTTTTGGCCGGTGTGGGTGTCGGAATATACCCTAGCTTGGAAAAAGCATGCGCTGAGGCTGTTAAAACCGTAAGCGTCAATGAACCTGATGAAGAGAGAGTTAAAATTTACGAAAGAACCTATAGTAAGGTTTATCGCAATCTATATTCCTCTTTAAAAAATTATTGGCTGTAAATAAGACGCAACGTAACCACCATAATTTTTAAACAGATGTTAACTTCATTATTTAAGATCTGATTTAGGATCAGAAGAAAAAGATTTGCTTTCTGAGTCGCGTAGCATAAATCGTGATTCAGCCCATATTCCCCAGTACCTCAGCGCCCACTAAGCCGCTTGCTCAATTCGTCATAGAGTTGCTCATATATTTTTATAGATTGACTAAGCGCCTCCTCCAAATTTAGGCGTCCAGATTCAACCTCAATCATCATCTGCTCAACATATCGCCTTGTTTCAGGCGTGACAAGCCTCCCATCAACGCCTCTCAGCATCTTTATAAGAGCCTCTCCCTGGTTTGTTAGAAGGAAGCTTCTACGCTTCTTAACAGCGTAGCCCCTATTAACTATAAGCGTTGGAAAAATATGCCTAGTTGCATCGGTGCCTATCCCATGTCTCTCCATGAGCCTAAGCAGTTCAGATTCCGTCAAATGCGACGGCGGCTTAGTTTTACGCTCACTTAAACCGACCTCCAGAATGGGGAGGATTTGGCCATTTTTAAGCTCAGGAATCCACTGGAGATCCTTAGGCCTAAAATATGGGAAAACCTCATAAAACCCTTCCTCAACAATATACCTGCCCACGGCATCCATTTTGACACCGTTTACATCAACCCTCAGCTTCCAACGTTCGAAGACGGCGTTTCTGCCAACCGTATTCGCTAAGTATCGGCGGGCAATATATTCCCAAATCCTCCCGGAAACATCTTTTCCAAGATAGGGCTTAATTGGATGTATAGGCGGATGGGCGCCGTCATTCTTCTTACCGTTTACGGGGCTGAAATCCTTATAATGGATAAACCGTGAAAGCGGGGTTCTCGAGAGCACATCCAGAACCTCTTTATGGTCAACCCTAACCCACATGTTGGTTTCAGTCCTAGGGTAGCTTATGTAACCATTGGCGTAAAGATCCTCAGCAGCGCTCATAATTTTATTGCTGCTAAGCCCTAAAATTCTCGTTAACTCCTGCAGCATAGTATCAGTATCGGTTGGCAAAGGCTTCTGTTCGCCCTCAACATTTAGAGCATACTCTTTCACAACGGCATCTTTGGCTTTCCCAGCATCCTCATAGATGGCTTTTGCCTTAGCCTTATCCCTTAAGCTCTCAGTTGAAACTTTAACTTTAACGCCCCTATTGTCGAGAATAGCCCAAACAACATAATAGGTTTCAGGCTTGAAGTTTCTAATTGAAAGATCTCTCTCGTAGACAAACCATAATGTTGGAGTCTGACAGGAGTTAACGAGAATTTTTGGAGTCTGACAGCTTCCGTAAGAAATTAACTTAACGTTTTGCCCAGCCCTTCTAGCGGAGATCGTCAATAGCCTAGTGTACGCTGCGCCCACAATCAAATCGAATTTTTGGCGGAAAAGCGCTTTCCTAACCCACCCCCAATTTAGATCAGGCTCAAATCTGCTCCAAGCATCCTTAAGTTCACCTTCGGAAACCGTGTTAAAACGCATGCGCATGTAACGCGGCTTACCCAGAATGTTCTGCGCAGTTAAAAGAGCCTCGTAGGCTATGAGTTCACCCTCATGGTCATTGTCAGTCGCTAAAACTATTGGGTCTCCAGCGCCCTTAAGAGCCCCAGTGAGAGCCTCGTAGGCCCTTTTGTCAGCAATGACCCATTTAGTTTCAACGTGAAAAAGATCTTTTGGATTCGTGTTCCACCAGTTTGAGTATTTCTCTGGAAAATCAAGGTTAAGCATATGCCCGCTTAAGGCAACAATCTCGGCTTTAGGTTTTATGACCCCTTCAATAGCCCTAGCAACCGAAGGTTTCTCGGTTACAACAAGCATTTTGTCCGCCACTTATTATTCTCAAACTTAAAAATTAACTGCCCATTCAGAGCAT
>JAGTQL010000023.1:0-13270 GCA_018396555.1 Candidatus Bathyarchaeota archaeon
AAGGCTCCAATATTCATCAACCATCGCTATATCTAAATGAGGTAGGGATAGTTAAAAGTTTTCGCTTCTCTCCATAGACATGGCAACTTAGTGGAGGTTTTATGCCTCCCACTACTTTTATATTTTTGAGTTTGGTTTTTGCGAATCTCTGTTGCTGCAGGTATGCGAATGGGCTTCAGCATTTAACTAACCTTCCCCATCATTAGACGCCTAGGCTTAACCTTCATAAAAGAGACTCAAGCATACCTTAAGCCTAACAACCCACTTCCAAGCATCGGGTTTCAAACCTTACTCAACTCAGATGGAGAACCATAAGTTGCCACATCCCTCTTTATTGATTTCTCTAATTTACATTTAACGCCCCTCTGACGCCATCTTTCTATTTACTAAACTAAAACGAATCTATCCAGCATACGTGTGCGTAAATGGGTTTTAGTTTAAAGAGTTTTGAGCCCCCTGAGCACGCCAATAGTTTTCTTAAAAGTTTTCTCTGCAAGTTTTAGCGCTTTTTCAGCGTCCTCCTTATTGTAGATATCCCAAGGTGTTAAGCCTCTGAGTAGCTCGCCATAAACGGATCTTCCATGCTCAGGGGCCAGCGTCCTGGCAGATTCAGCGACTTCGATGGCGTTTCCCCTAATGTTTTCAGGTAAATTTTTCGCGATATCTAGAAGTTCCCCAGAGGGATCATTGCTCCAGCTCGGGATTCTAAAGACTGCAATTATAGCCTCAGCTGAATTTTCAGCTGACAGCTGTGAGTATGAGATTATCTCTCCATAATCTCTTCGCCTATAAGATCTGCATGCCTCCATAAGGTAACGCTCAGCTAACTTAAGTTTATATTTAACTTCATTGGAGGGATCTATTATCATTTCTCTAATTCCACCTTAGATAAAGGTTTACCGTTCTTTCCAGCCCATCCATACTTTCCGTCCGGCGTTTTATACCTGATTATTTCAGCTCTCTCAATTAGTCTGCGACCCGAACTGACTGTGGATTCTAGGAATCCATTTTTCTCATGAATGATTATGGCGTCGGCTATAATATTGATTAGCAAGGGAGTTATCTCTAGACTTTCTGGGACAGGTCTCTTTGCAAAGCTGTAATAAGGGTGATAGGCCCCCTCAAATGTTTGGAGAGAACACGATATATTTTGGCTCGCAAATCTAAATCGACTTGGCCATCAACAACCACAAAAACATCTACGTCACCATCCTCCTTGGCTTCAAGGCGTGCCCAGCTCCCAAAAAGGGCTAATCCAGCGAGCCCGCCATCTAATAGGTCACTTAACTCTTTTGAAGCTCTTCTAAGAGAATTCAGAATCTCCTCCATCTTCGCATCATCTCTTTCATCTAATGTTTGCATACAAAATTACTCGCTCATATAAAGGAGACGGTACATAGCTTCTAAATTACATTCTTCTTCATGATTTCTGTTCCGGTAGAGCACGTTTTGGTCTTATTTTAGAGGAATTGTGGAATGGAAAAGACCATGTATCATCAGCTTTATATGAGCGAAATTACTTTTTACTCAGCCATTTAAATAAACTCAAGCCTGTGCAAAACTCTCGAACCTATTCTGCAAAACATTCGCGTACCACTACAACCACCTAAGAGGTAAGCCTTAAGTTGCCATGTCTATGGAGAGAAGCGAAAACTTTTAACTATCCCTACCTCATTTAGATATAGCGATGGTTGATGAATATTGGAGCCTTTGAAGAGGGAGTTTCTGGAGCTTCTTGATAGGGATGTTGAGTTCCGCTATGCTGTGGCCGGCTACCTGGGGTTATCGGAGATACTGAAGAGGCTTGACGCGCTGGCTGAAGAGCAGGTCAGGCTTAGAGAAGAGCAAGTCAGGCTCAGGGAGGAGCAGACCAAAATCTGGAAGGAAATTGAGGCGTTAAGAGAGGGGCAAGATAGAATTTGGGAGGAAATAGCTAGGGTTTGGAGGGAGATTAAGGATCTGAGGGAGGAGCAGGTTAAGCTTAGGGAGGATATGAAGGAGGGCTTCGAGTCTATGAGGAGGCATATTGATGCTTTAGGTGCCAGGTGGGGTATGCTGAGCGAGTCTGCTTTCAGAGAGGGTCTCAGGGGTCTGCTTGAGAAGGAATTCGGCTTTAAGATTGAGAAGTGGGTTAAATATGATGGCCAGGGGCTTGTCTATGGATACCCGAGCCATATTGATATCGATGTGGCAATACGCGACGGGAAAACAGTATTAATTGAAGTTAAATCGCATGTTGAAAGGGAGGACGTCTACAATTTTAGGAGAAAATCTGAGTTTTACAGGATTGCGGAAGGTAGGGAGCCGACAAGATTAATAATTGTGACGCCGTACGCTGATGAGGAAGCTCAGGAAACGGCAAAACAGCTGGGAATAGAAGTGTACACGAAAGTTTAACACGTATATTTATGATGCTTTCTGGCTTAATTTCTATTATTGTTTGTTTTTAGTCTCTTTCCCATTTTCAGAGCATTTTTCCGTCGAATTTGTTGGTGGCTGAATTATCCCTCAACCAGCGATAGCGGTGAGTTTTCACCTGAAATCTAACATTTAAATGAAAATTGAGCCCAATATTACGGGAAATATGCTGGAAATGGAGCAGAAGAGAGAAAAGAATGAAAGCTGAGTTTCACGCAGGAATTAAGCTGCAAAGCATCTATCGACTTAAACTTGACATCTTACTTCGGCTTTAATAGCCCGCTATAATCCGACGGCTCAACAGAAAAATGAATTTAGCTTACAACGTAGCTTACATGGAAGTCATCCTTTAAGATAGCCGGGAAAAATAATCAACAAATTTATAATAGAATATATGAACATGATTTAAAGTGCGAGCTTATGGACCATGTACGGGTTTAAATCATAATTCTCTCCGCCGCTCAGCGTGTAAGGCGGTATTTATCTCCAGATTAAGAATAGAGAGTTAAAACATGTAGAGGGGCTTCATAACTCATTTTTTCATCAAGCCCCAAACCACTAGGTGAGCGGTGAAATGCAAGGCTGGATATATGCGCAGGAATAATTATATTTTGGCTTCATGCAACGTTATTTTATGCTCGCTGGTAGTTTTCACGGTTCTTCCCGGCCCAGCTTACGGCGTGATAAGCAAGGACTCTTATGAGATGCTGATAATTGGACCCGAATTATACGTGGATGAAGTTCAAAGGTTTATCGACTTTAAAATGAGCTGGGGTATAGCTGCCCGTTACTTTTCAACAGAGTTTATTGATGGAAGCCTTCAGGGATCAAATATTGCCTCGAAGATCCATGAATTTGTTGCCCGCGAATACGAGAGGTCGGGGATCAAATATCTGCTGCTTATCGGAACCTACGGGCAGGTTCCAGCCAGGTATGTTTATTCGCCGAGCAGCGAGTTTGATGCTGCCGACTTCAACTATAAGCCAACGGACTGGTACTACGGTGTGCCTGATTGGGACGGTTCGGAAATAGGGCTGCTGGGGGGCAACATCCCGAAGATCGCTGTTGGACGGCTGCCCGTGAACAGCGAGGAGGAGTTGAATCAAGTAATCTCCAAGATGATTGCGGTGGAGAAAGATTTCAGCCGCAGGCGGCTCCTCATCTTTGATGGTTTAAATGGCGCCCTCAACTCTTTTCTAGGCTCATTTAGCGCCCATAGCTACATGTCTGACGGTAACTTGACGGCTGCAACGTTAAATCACGTATTGTCGGTTGAGAATATTGGACATGTAATGAGTTATACTCATGGAAGCCCGGATGCCCTATGGACGAGAACCTCTGAAGGCGAGTGGAAACCGCTAATGACGTATGAGGACGCGAGAGCATTGAATGAGACTTATGGCATTCACTATTTAATCGCATGCTTCGCTGGAGCCCTTGACCTTGGAAATGAGAGCCTAGCTCGAGCGCTCATAACCTCGCCGGCGGGTCCAGTCGTCGTCATAGCCAGCTCGCGGGTTGAGGTGTTTGACACTCAAATTTCCTCAAAATTCTGGGAGTCCTTCTTTAAGACCGGGGATGTTGGATTGTCATTTATTGAAGCTCTGCAGTCGTACCTATGCGATCAAGAGGTTTTCTCGTCAAGCGAGCGGAGATTCCAAAAATATAATCTTTATCTAACCAAAGTTATATACGGGGATATTTCTTGGAGAATTTCTGAAGATGCGGAACATGACCTATACGATCTATCCCTTCATTATGCCCAACCAGATTCACGTTTAGAAGCTTCTTTTAGCATCGGCGAAGCGCCGTCTTTAAGCAGGATCAATGGGGAAATCGTTATTTTCTCATCAATTTTTCTGTTTCTTCTTTCGCTGCTTTACTACTTTTTAATCCTATTGATCCTACATAAATAGAACAGTTCCGATTACTGCGAATATAATACTGATATTGTGTCCTAACAAGCAGTTTTGATGCGTAATAAACAAAGAACTCATCTCAAAACTATTTAAGTCTTTCTTTACTATGTTTTGGTATGGGGTTCCGTGAGCTTTCCGATGGTGAGTGGGAGTTTATTAGGCCTTTGCTGCCTCCTAAAGCTAGGGTTGGTAGGCCTAGGGCTGACGATGGGAGAACAATAAATGGCACATCCAAAACCTGCAAGCAACATTGACTAGGCAAAACCTAAATAGTTTTGAGATGAGTTCATTAAAAATAAATGGGGCTTTTAAGGTTCCCCTGAAGGCGCCTCTTTTCGGCGTTGAACTTTCCTCACGATGGCCGCAGATACGAGGGCGAATATTACAGCCTCGAAGATTAGGAAGATCACCGCCCAGTTTGTGAAATCGAGCAGCTCATTTATGTTTATGCCGTATCCCGTCGCTATGATGATGCTCACTATCATGGCAACTATCAGCGCGACTGCTGAGACGATGATCCCAGATGTGGCTGAACGTCTCCTCCTGCCGTTACTTACGCGTCTTCTAGCCGAGATGGTGCAGAGGAGCATCGATATTAGCCCGGCCACTATCGAGTATGGGATGGATTCCGCCACAGGATTAACCTTAAAGAATACGGCGTTCAGGTTTCTCGGCGAAAGCATTGCGAATATTATCGTCCGGTTTACCGCTTGGAGATGCCCCGCCCACTCCTTAAATATTGCCCAGTATCCATAGCCTATCTTGTTTGGTGTGGAAGAGGTTAATGCTAAGCCGGTGCCCTGCCTAAACCATTCCTGAATTGGGGAGGTCGGCGTTAACTCACGAGTCATTTCAGACGTGATTGAAGCGCTGGATGAAATTGTGACCGTTGCAGTGAACGGGTCGTTTACTCCGACAGCGCTTACGTTTAAGAGGTACTCAGTATCATAAAGCACTGCGACATCATGAGGCTTCTTAACCACAAACGACATGTTTGCGTCGTACGTGAATATCTCACCGTCTAGGATCCAACCTGTAAGCGTGTATCTGACGCCTTCATCCCCTGGCACAATGGTTGGCGCCGGCCCGACTGTTATGTGCTCGCCCGCCGGGTAATACATGCCGAATACATCCATGCCTGGTGGAAGGGTCTCCGGCACCCCTGGAACCCGAAGAACATACCTGTTCGGTAGGGTTGTATTGAACGTCACCAGATATTGTGTTTCCCATGAGGCGATGACGGTGGATGGCTTAATCATTAGGATTGATCCTTCAGGATCAAATATGTTCACGTCGCCATACCAATTAAGGAAGACCCTGAGGGTTCTGTTTCCATGATCCACCGGCGTTGTCACGCCGAACCTGGCTTCCGAACCGGATGGGTACCAGCCGCTTCCGCGGGGGCTACCGTACTCGCTGACAACTAAGAGATAATATAATGTTTGGTAGTTTCCTGTGACATTTGCTGGGCTGGTGACTGTTATAGGCGAGCTTGGCCCTGTGATATTTTCAAGCTTAAATTGCTTGCCGACAACATTGCTTGAAACAACATCTTCATATGTGTAGTTGACTAAAGCGCCGTAGTCAACCCACAGTGTGAATGGCAGATCCTCAAATTTTTTCTCCGAGCCATTAACGGTCACAACTGCTTCGTCGGCTGACTGGTCTAACCCTATCTGGTTGAAAATCACGCTATATTGAATTACATAGATGGATGTTATCGTGTGAGAGGCGTTGGCGTGAACGGATATTACGTTGCTGTCGAACCTTTCTCCATCCACCTCCCAATAGTCAAACCTGTAGCGGACTCCGCCACTCTCATCCCCACTTGGAAGGTATTCAGGTGCCTCAAAAGTTATAGTCGTACAGTTGTTATACCAGCCTTCTCCGGGGACTGATCCAACCTCCTCCGGGGAAACCTCAACATCTATAAACCATTGGATAACCCAGTTTGCTACAGCGGTTTTAGGAGCATCCATAATGATCGGATCGCTTACCAGACCGGTTCCAGAAGCATCGCCCGACCAACCCACGAAGACAGCGCGCATCCCAGATGTAAGATTAACCATCCCGACGGCCAAACTTGCATATGCCTCGCTGCCAGCATCATACCAGCCTTCGCCGCTCGGCGCATCATACGGCGAGATAACCGTTAGATAATATTGAGTTTTATAGGTCGCATTTACAAATCCGCCCCTTGCCGGAACAATTATGGAGCCGCTTCTATCGGTGGATAGACCGCTTATTGAAACCCAAATGTAGCGCTTACCATTCACCGTTGAGTTTACAGGAGTTATCCACTCAAACGCGTGGCTTGAGCCCACCTCCCAAGTGAAGCTCTTAGGTAAATCGCCATAAATATAACTGCCCCCATCAACCATCAAGACTGTCCCAGAAGCGTCTAGACCCAAGCCGCTGGCCAAGAAGGTAACTGTTGCAGTTGACGGTGGAGCTGGCGGGGCTTCTGTAACGGTCAACATGTATGAAGTTGTCCTCGTTAATCCTCCACCTAACCCCGTTACTGTGATTAAGTAGGTACCCGCAGGCGTGGTGCTCGAAGTTAATATGGTCATTGTTGAAGTGGCTGTTGGGGAGCTTGGGCTAACTGTTACGGAGATGGGGCTGAAGCTGGATGAGGCCCCGCTTGGAAGCCCTGAGGCTGAGAGGCTGACTGATATCTCAGAACTGTACCCGCCTGAAAGTGTGACTGTAACCGTTGCGGTCGCGCTTTCTCCTTGTACAACTGAGCCGACGCTGGGCGATACAGATACTGAGAACGTGTAGAAGTAAGCGGTCTGATTTATCGGGTTGTTAATCGTTATGTCCGCTGAGCTTGAGGTTCCGTTATACGATCCGCTTCCAAAGCCGACCCACCGCTCGAAAGCCCAGCTAGGACTCGGCGAAGCGCTTACTGTAACCGTGGATCCAGCATCATACCAGCCTGAGCTCGGTGAAACGGAGCCGCCTTCGCTTGGGCTAGATTGCATCGTCAAGTAGTACTGCGTCTTCCACACAGCTTTGGCTGTTTTCGGCGCGTTCATTATTATTGGGTTGCTCTGAACGTAGTTTGTTCCGGACGAGTTGGCGGTCCATTCGATGAAAACATGCCTAGTTCCATCGGATTCAATCAATCCTGTGTTTAAGCCCGCATATGCTATTGCACCTTCATCGTACCAGCCTTCTCCGTTGGTCACACCAAAGATTGACTCGACTTTTAGGTAATACTGGGCTTTCCAGTTCCATGTTATGTTTGATGGGGCGTTTATGGTGAACGTTACATTCATGTCTGAGCCGGATGGTGGAACGCTTCCTGTACCGGTCCAGCCAGTGCAGACATATCGGACTCCCACATCTCCTGAAACGGGCGATGTGACCGAGGCATTTATGTTTGATCCGGCGTCGAACCAACCGCTTGTTGGATACGGCGAACCGTAAGCTGAGGAGACCGTGAGGTAGTATTGTAGTTTCATGTAGGCTATCAGCGTGGTCTGACCTGTAACCGATACGTTTCTTGGATTGTCTGTTAGGCTGTCGCTCCAATTAGCAAAGACGTACTGCGTTCCTTGGCTTGGGCTATAAGACGAGATTACTCCAACAGTGTGGCTTCCACATGAAACTGTTACGTTAACGCTGCCGCTTGAATTCGTTATGTATGGTGTTCCATCAACTGTAACATTTACTCCTTGTATGCCCGCTGCCGTTCCGCTTTCATAGAGGTGGACCGTAAGGGTATACGCTGGACCGGTGAAGATTGCAGTTAGGTTATGGGGCGCATCCATTGTTACATTCATATGGATGTTTGAGCCAGCGTAGTCTCCGTCGAGGAGCCAATGGCTGAATGCGTAGCCACTTGAAGAGGTGGCTAATGCGCTTACGTTTGTCCCTGCATCATAGTATCCGTCTGGGCTTAGCGGATCGACAGATATCGATCCAGCTCCAGCTGGGCTAACGTTCGTAGTTAATTTATGCTGAGTTTTATAATTTCCAATTACTAGTTTTGATCCGTTCACGGTTAGCGGCGAGGAAGCGTTTATTAAGCTTAGTATGAATCGCTTACCTTCAACGGTGCTTGAAACATTAGAATATGAAAATTCTAATATCGCGCCTTCGTCAACTAGCATACTCAAAGGTAAATCAGAAACTTTTATGCTCGTGCCATTAATAACAAGACATGTGGCGTTGCTATCCGCCGTATTATCCAGCCCTAATTGACTGAAGGTTATGTTATACTTAGCGATTAAACCTATTGAGACAGAAGCATTAGACGAAACTACAAAGCCTAAGGCATCTTTGCCAGAGGCTATTATATTATTAACTAAGGGCTCTTGGTCTCCAACATTAACAGTGTATGTGAAGATTATGCTTTTACCTGCATCTAAAACTCCATTAGTGAGCAGATCGCCGAGTAAAGAATCCGTAACATTCACATTATGCAATGCGCAGTCGCCAATATTAGTCACGTTTATAGTATACTCAATTACGTCTCCAACATGAGCACTAGTAACATTAGCAGATTTCTTCACAATTATACTTGGCTTCAATATGTCAACGGTCCAAGAGTCTTCATTATTACTTTCGTCTGGATCAGAAATATTGCTCGTAACGGTCGCCGTATTATTTAATGAATCCGGATCCGTAATTAAAACGGTATAATTAGCGGTAAAAATCCAGTTTTCGCCAACATCTAGATGTCCATTTTCATTAGTGTCGCCGCTCACATATATCGCATTGCCCGCTTTGTCATCGATAACGGTTACGCCAGTCGCGCTGGCTGGACCACTATTAGCTACATTATAAATGTAGGTTATTGTTTCCCCGACATGGGCATATTTCGGTCCAACTTTCTGAATAGCGATGTCGGCTTTATCTTCAGATACATAAATTGTCACCTGTATTTGTGCAAGACCTGACTCGGCACCCGGGGGTTTCTGATGGTAAAGTTTTGCTGTAATTGTGTAATTTCCACTTCTCTCATATGTGTGATCGGGATCAGAGACCCAGTATCCTTCGAAGTCATCCTCTTTTCCATCATCATCGAGATCTTTTGAAGTAAAACTACATCTAGAATCATTATAAATATGTCCGTCGCCCCAATCTACTTGAACTTGGTAGTGAGCTAGGGATCCTGGAAAATTTATCCCCCGAGCGCTGCCTTCTAGGTGAACTGTTAAACCGCTGATATCAATTTTATCTATCGTTATTGATAAGTTGAAACCTGTGCCTTGGCCTTGCCTCATAAATCCTGTTGATGTGGTGAGCATTAATATGGTTAGCAGAACTACAGTAACTCTTCTAATCAAGTAACTTCCATTTTTATATTTCAACTTTTTAATATCTCCTGTCGAATTATTCCGCATGAAATAAGGAGACATCACATATACTTAAAAATGTAGAAATAAAATGAAGAAACTAAATTAAGTAATTAAAAACCATATTTCTAATCAATCTGGAAAATACGTGAACTATTAATGTGCACAACCCTTTAGCATAACAAACTTTTAAATTGCTTTGCTGATTTAATTTTTTAACTGGGCTCTCTATTATGCGACTTTTTGGGAAGAAAGTCTTAGGAAAGCGGTTGGCGTGCTTTCGGAAATGTTTTGGAAGCATCTTTGGCATGTTTTCAACGTAAAAACTCTTATATTTCTCTAGGGAAATAAAAATGATGGTGGGGTTATAAGAGTTGCTCATTATGAAAAAGGGGGCGTTGCTTGCGCTTTCTTTAATGCTTACTCTTCCGATTGTGGTTTTTCTAGTGGGCTCTTCGATCATGCCTCTGAATGCTGAGGAAAGAAGGTTTACATATTACGGTGTTGTCCCTGCGAGATTGTGGCGGTATAACCTTACCGACGAGTATGACATAAACTCCGGATGGAGATTGGCTTATAACCCGGGCACGCAGTGGCTGCTTGAAATAGCTTCATGGGAGGAGGCAACGATAAGAGTTTACAATGTAACCTATAATGAGTTGATATATCAGGGAATGCTTGGCAGCATGGAGAAGCAGTATCTGCTTTTAAGGAATGGAACAGTGTTCAGGGTTGAGGCCAGCAGTCCAATATTTGTTTTGCTCTCGAGCTTTGGAGGCATACCCTACGAGAACGAGACCAGCGTGCCCATTCCCTGCACGTTTTATCAGGCAACCGACGGGGCTTACGTTGGGAAAGAATTCATTCTCCTAGTCTCTTCAGACCTGCAGAGGAGATTCACAATATTCGCCCTGGAAAAATCCGACGTAACTGTTACAAGAGACGATGGTGGAGACATGAAATCCCTTAAGATTGACCCCAACTCCTTCACAAATATCCTGCTGTATCCATGGCACATCTACAAGATTGAGTCAAATGGATACATAATGGTTCAGTCCGGCAACCCATGGAGCTACTGGGATTATCATTACAGTTTCGCCATACCATCGGTTCAGGGAGGCTTCCTGGGAACCGACTTCTACACGGTTGCAAACACGCTTATAGATGAAAAGGAAGACTGCGGCTTCAGAGTTTCAGCCCTTGAGGAGACCAGCTTCAAAGTTTACGATTTAACCACAAAAGAGGTTTTGTTCCAATCCACGGTTGAGACCGGCGGCAGCGTGAAATTCCAGATTCGATCTAACGCTATAAAAGTTGAGAGCAGCAAGCCTGTCTCTCTAATCTTTGTCCACGACGGAGACGTTATACAGTCGCTTGGCGGCGGAACCTACGGATCTTATGGCGCCGGCGTTATTCTTATTGGTGTAAAAGCCAATGAGCCGACGCCCATCTATCTCCCCATTAACTCCACTTGCGAAGCCTACATTTTTGCCAGTGAGGAAACAAACATTGAGGTTGACGGTTTTCCCGCCAGGGTGGACGTTAACTCTCCCTTCCTAATAACTCAGCCGGGAGTCCACAAGGTGGTGAGCAATAGGAATGTTGTTGTGCAGATTAATCATTGGCCAAAGCTTCCTGAGAACCAGGGGCTCCAGTACCCTGCAACTGTTATTCCATGCATAGAAACCGTCCATGTCTCCCATGAGGTTAACCTAGCTCCGCTTGAGGAACCATTTCCAATAATGTACGTAATAGCTGGCGCGGCGGTCGCGGTCATAGTAGCAGCTGCGTTGCTGCTTGGAAGGAGAAGATTCCGCAAAGCATCTGCCTAGCGTAATGAAAAAAGGGAAATCCCTAAATAATTTTTTCTATTATTAAAATATTCTGGTGAGATCATGCGGAAAATTTTAATTATGGTTGATGAGGGATTCGAGGATTCTGAATTCATATATCCATACTACCGTTTTCAAGAGGAGGGCTACGCTGTTGAAATAGTTGCTCCTGAAGGTAAAAAGACCTGTATGGGTAAACATGGCGTACCAGCGATTTCGGATCTGTCTCCAAAAGAGGTGAACATTGAGGAGTACGATGCGTTGGTAATACCTGGCGGATGGGCTCCCGATAGGATGCGCATATATGAAGATATGGTTAAAATAGTTAAGGAGGCTCATGAGAAAGGCAAGGTTATCGCGGCTATATGTCATGGCCCTCAAATGCTAATAGAGGCCGACGTATTACGCGGCAGGAGGGCGACATGCTGGAAGGCTGTTAGGACTGACTTGAAGAATGCTGGGGCAATGTTCATTGATGCGCCGGTTGTTATCGATGGGAAAATTGTTACTTCGCGCTTTCCAAACGATTTGCCGTACTTCTGCCGAGAGACAATAAACCTTTTGAAGAGCTTAAAACAGTAACTCGGCTAGCTCCTCCTCGCTCTTTTTATTCACTTAAGATTCGCCTTGGGCATTATAGAGTAGTAGATAATATAGTGAAAAATTTATTCATCTGGAAAATGCGGATTACCCTTTTTATGCAAAATATTAATATGACTTAATAGAAAATATGGAATCATGATGCATATCGAAGAAGTAGCTGTGACCATGCTGCTGCTCTCGTGGGTCATATTTGTGGTCGTATTCCTAACTAGGAAAACCTATAATTTCATGGTTAGGCGGAAGGTTGAACATAATGTTGCCGTCTACTATAACAGGAAAATCATACATATATTGGCTGGCGGATTATGCGCACTGATAATTCCAGCGGCATTTGAAAGCTTCATTCTGCCGCTTACTATGAGCATGTTTCTATCCATCTTCCTCCTCATATGTCATAGAGGTAAAAGGTTAATGTATTGGTTCCAGACCGAAGATAACAGTTATGAAGTGTCATTTTGCATAATGTGGGGGCTGATCATATCTCTAGGCTGGATACTCTCAGGGGGAGACTTCCGCATTGGAGTTTTACCCGTGATCTTCATGTCCATTGGCGACGCCATAACCGGGATAGTGAGGAACGTAATTTATAAGAGAAGAACAAAATCCTGGTGGGGCAATTTGGCGATGGCTCTTTTTTCAGTCACCGCTGGAACCGCGATGGGTTTTGCCGGGATGCTTGCCGGAGCAGCCGCGTCGATTGTTGAGCACTTTGAATTTAAGCTAATAGATGATAATGTGCTCATACCGCTGACATCGTTCATAATACTTCTATTAGCCCGGCACATGGCGCCTTGGTCATTAAGTCTATGAAAAAGGATTATTACATGAAAGCGCTTCATGTAATAATGAAAACAGACAAATACCTAAAATGGTATAAACATGGAGAACAGAAAGAAGATTTTGAGAAGGAGTTCGAAGAAATATGCGAGAAAGCTGGTTTTAAGACAATTAAATTGAAAGCAATCGGAGATTTTTGGCTTGCATACATTGGGGAAAAATATAAGTGATGTTTTCTTAACTAAACATGATTTAGCAGTTGGGCGTGGACGAAACACCATGTAACGCGGCTACTAAGACATAAAGATGTTAAGAATGATCTTGTTTACATGCAGCTCGTAAACCTCGGCGGCGACGAGTATATGGCTAAAGCGGCTCAAACCGAGGAGGAAGCCTAGAGATATGATCAGCC
>JAGTQL010000023.1:13285-21988 GCA_018396555.1 Candidatus Bathyarchaeota archaeon
CAAAATCTGAACCTGCTTGGAACTTGCAACAGCAGAAAACACTTAATGTTTTCGCCATTATTTGAGACACATAATAATTCCTCTGCTTCTCTCATATACTCTCAAAAAAGAAACAAACCAAGAGACACACAAAGATAGAGCGGGAGGTCGATCAAACAAACAGAAAGAAAGATTGCCTCTACTATGTTCAACAAATATTTATGGTAATTTCATAAGTTTTAATGGGTTATTATCAATAAAAAAGTAATAGTGTGAAGTGGATACTAAATTACTCTCTAACTTTGCTAGGGTAATCTTAGTGGATGATTGGAGGTTAAGTTTGTGGATAAAGGAAAAGTTGCCATAATCCTCGGGGTCATATGTGTAATTCTTACGGCTAGTTTATTTGGGGCAATAATTCACTATGCGGGGGTAATAAAAGATAAAGACTTTATGATTAATAGTCTTCAATCTCAGAATGATATGCTTCAAGCGCAAAATGATATGCTTCAAGCGTGGCTGGATGAGAACAGAAATTTGCTCAGCAAACTGCAAGAATGGTTACGGGGGAATATAACGTATTATGAGTCTCAAATAGAGTTTCTTAATCAGGAATTGAACGAGTTGAACCAGACGCATCAAGAATTGTATGTGAACTATACGATTCTAACAAACGTTGGATTAGTTTTTAATGGGTTAAAGATAAGCAGCCTCAAAGTTAAAGAGGACTATGATCGTGGCAGCCTTCTAGGGAATGTGACAAACATGAAAAATGAATTAATGAGCAAAGTCTACGTGATCTTATTCATCTTTGACATTAACGGCTCATTAGACAACTATCAAGTCAGGACGATCGAAAATCTCGCATTTAATGAAACGAAGAGTTTTGAGTTTCCTCATGTTTTAGAAAAGAACCGAACCTTCAGATTGTTCGCGGTCGGCAACTACGGCTTCTCAGATATCGAGAACAGCAAAATTGCAGAATTACTGTCCGAAGTCGAAGAGTTAAACGTTAGAATTGAACAATTGGACGCTAGGATAAAGGAGCTGGAGAAAATGTTGGGTTATGAATCTTACATTTTAACCGATCAAGCCTACTACTATTCGATAAGGACCGATCTTCAGAGGTCCAGCAAATCCATTCTCGTAGTCATGTATTCAATGATATACGATCCATACCATGATCCGCCCAATTGGGCAAACGACCTGATTGAAGAACTTATAAACGCTAAAAGAAGAGGCGTTAACGTAAGGGTAATAATTGAATACAGGACTTACTCCGGTTTCCTAGAGAATAATTTGTGGGCGCACAACTATCTCTTCTCTAACGGCGTTTCCGTTAAATTGGATGATGAACCGGATAATGATCATCTCAAACTGGTCATAATTGACGACAAAATAATTTACATAGGATCACACGACTGGAACGATCCGTCACTTTTCTCCAACCATGAGATATCAGTTAAAATAGTAAGCGAAAAACTATCTAAGACGCTCAGAGAATACGTAGAAGCCAACTTTAGATAACAAAAACTTTAGCGCTATATACTCTTCCAATCCAACAATTGCCTTTAAAACAAAAACTTGCCCAAAAAGCTGAAAATAAACCTAAACCTTGATCAATCTCTTAAGAAAATGACAAATGATATCAACAAATTTATGAGGAGAAAAATAACAAAAAGAAATGGGCATGAAAAGATATTAAGCAGGCTGCTTTCCTCTCTGAAATATTTCTAGGTTCATACCCAAGGTGTGGAAGCAGGAACATCCGTGGTTGCGAGGAAGAGTGGTGATGTTCTGCATTTTATACATTTGATTCCGGGGAGTGAACACTTTTTCTGTTAAAGGTAAAGGTCAGGTGGTCGTGCATTCTTCACTGGAAACCATGTCTCCTTGGAAGTTTCCTTAAACCTCTAGAAGGGAAAACACTCAAATCCTTATATTCACTTAAATAGAAATCACACGGTATTCCCTTTCAGGCTCTGGGCATTTATTAGCTTCAGCGCTCGTATTCCAGTGCGATAGAATCGTTCTGGCCATCTATGTAAATACATCTTATTTTTAGTCCCCGAAAGAAATAATGATGTGCTTGGTAATGGTATAATATTTTTTGGTTAAACATAAATATATTAGAGTTTTTCGGTGAAAATGCCGATCGGATTTTATTATTTCCTCATTCCTCAAGGTCAGTCTGGGACGGCTTCCTCATCTCAATTAAGCTATTAATGGCCCGTCATAAATAAAGTTTTCACCATTTTGATTTAAATGATCAACAACTGTTGTTAAGGGTGTCTAGAGACTTCCAAGATCCTTAAATGTACGAAGAACTGTGTGATTTTTAGCTACAGAATGTTTTATTATGGTTTTGGTAGTCTCGTTATGTCCTCGAATTGATCAAAATGTTTATCGAAGGAGTATATTTCCTCCATCCCATTTGCCTTCATGCATATGTATGCTAGGGCATCGTTCGCGCTCACATTCTTCTCTTTGGCTATAGATAGGGCTTCCTCGTAGTCTTCTTTTGCTGCAGGATATATTCTGATGTTTCGGCTTGTTATCATCCATGCTAGGAGACTGAGTGATTTCTGTAAGCCTAATCCAGCCTCAACAATATTAATTATCTCTGAGAGATGAGCAGTAGTTATCGCCACTTCCTCGTTTTCTTCAACCTTTTCTATTATGTGCTTTGCTTCCTCCTTGACCTTTTGCTCCTCGACTGTTAAGGGTCTGCGGGGAATTAGGAAGGCATGTAGGAAAATGTTTGAATCTATGAACCTCAATGTTCCCGCATCTCCATAAGGGTTCTTTTAAGAGAGTGCGAATTCGTGAAATCAACCTTATTAGATACAGTTATGGAGTCGAATAGATCTGAAGGTGGGGTTTGCTCTATTGGCGCTATCTCAATTATGTTTTCACGCTTTCTCAGTAATACCTTTTTGGTTTTCCATCCGCTGCGCCATTTGGACGGGATGGATATGCGCCCTTGAGAATCAATCTCCTTAATGACTGCTTCCGCCATGATTGTTCATCTCACCAAAAAATTCAATTTTGGGGAATATAAGTTTTTCACCATTTAATTGGCGTGATCTGAAGGTTTTAACTGTTTTGAGAATCGCAGGGTTAGCGCTTTCGTTTTAATGAGAGCAGTGATTTCATAATGAAAATTGAGAAATCCCTTATTTCCCTAGCTGAGAGTTTTGATTTTCCCTTTTTCCTGTTTATGAATAATATCGGTATCTCAGCCACTTTCATGTTTAGCAATTTTGCTCGCTTTAATGTTTCTATTTGAATTTCGAACGTTTTGCTGCGTAAGTTCGGCAGCGCCTTCTGCACGTAATCTATTGAGTAGCATCTGAAGCCGCTTGTAAAGTCGCTAATTGGGAGTCTAATGGCTGCTTTCGCCATCTTGTTTGCCATTTTACTTGTGACTCTGCGGGAAAAACCCCATCCCGCAATTTTGCCGCCCTTCATGTATCTGCTTCCGACAACAACATCATAGCCTTCTTTCGCATGTTCCAATAGGCGCGGCACATCTTTGGGATCATGCGAAAAGTCAGCGTCCATTGTAACGATATATTTAGGCTTAACGTGTAGTGACATTAAGAATTTGAATCCATCCCTAATGGCTGTGCCAAGTCCCATTTTACACTGCCTAACGATGAGCATCACATTACTGAATCTTTTCTGCAGCCTTCTGACAATTTCAGATGTTCCATCAGGGCTCGAATCGTCTATAACGAGAATGTTAAGGTCAATATTCAAATTCTCAATTGCAAGAATCAAACTCTCAATATTCTCAGACTCATTATAGGTTGGAAGTATGATCGCCAGCTCCACATTGACTCCTCTAAAGCTCCATTAGCTTCATGCTTTAATTAGTCTTTTCATTGAATAAGCAGTTAATGAAAAATGCGAAACAAAAAATTTGTTTTCTATTTTTTATCCATATTTTTAGGTTTTGAAGCCGCAGAGTAAATGTAAAGAGGTTTAAACTCGTCTCCCGATTTCTAGCGTGATAAGGAGGCTGCCGTACAATTTGAATTTTTGCTTTAAAGAATTTTTATTCCTTCCTTCTCTATGGTTTTCATCCATTTTGACGCTTCATAAGTTTTAAGGTCTTTCTTAGGTATGAGGTGCAATTCTACCCTAGGCAGTTGAATGCTCTTCATTAAACATTTATAAACTTTATCCTCGCTAACTTTTTCATCATCAAATATTACTAGGATGTCTATATCGCTTGCCACGGTATAATTTTCTCTCGCGTAAGAGCCGAAAAGTATCACACTTTCTAAGCCTAATTTTCCACGAAGTTCCACGGTACATTTTTTAATTTTATTTATGACTTCTTGCCTGCTAAATTTTGGAAAGAATACTTTCGCAGAACCTGAATATTTTTTCAGCATATCCAATTAAGCGTTCAGCCTCCCTTTTAGTATATCTCCTTCTGGGGGAGGATGATGGGTGAGCGTTTGGGTATCTAGCGGGTATATAGACCTTATCCAGCTCTAAAGCGTAATCCAGCAGGTCCTCATCGACTTCGAGTCTACTTCGTAAGATTGAAAGAAGATCATAAACGGAGTGACCCCATGCCTCGGCGCCGAGCTTCTGGAAAACTGCCTTCACAGCCTTCTCCGCAGATTGCTGAGCTGAGAAGCAAGCCCAGTCATAGAAACCTGACCTCAAATCATTCTTGGCATGCTCTAAGTCGCCCTCAGCCTGATCGAGCCAATCCCGGCTTCTCTCAACCATAAATATCACTATAACATGCGCTCCATCGTTATTTAAGTGTACGCTTCTGAATACGAAATTTACCTATATCCCACTATTTAAGCCCGTTGATAGATGCAACTGTTAGATTACTCAGTGATTACCATGAAAACGCATCACGCCTCTGCAAATAAATCTGCATAAAGTAAGCGTGCAGTAAATCATGGATGCGAATTTGTAAAGAGTATTTTTTGGGAGAAGAGGATATTTAAATATATGTTTAAACATAATTTTTTATTGGGTGAATATTCCTTGACTAAAACAATAACGATTAAAGATGATGTTTATAAGAAGCTACTGATGGTTAAGCGTGAAGGAGAAAGTTTTAGCGAATTATTCGAGAGACTTATTGAGAACGTTAGTCCTCTCGAAACTTTAAAGAAACTTAGAGGCTGTGTTGAGTTTAAAGATAAGGAAGCCTTGCTTAAAGAGATTAATGCGGCGAGGGCTGAGCGTAGACCATGATAATTTTGGATACGGACGTGTTGATCGAAATTTTTGACAAGCGGTCTGTTAAGGGCGATGAGGCTTTGAGGGTTCTTGCTGAGAGTGGTGAGGATATTGCTACAACAGTCATTAATCTTCACGAGGTTTTATATGGACTTGAAAAGTATGCTAAGCCTGTGAGGGATATTTTGCTTCTGCCAGTAATTGAATATACGAAGAGGGATGCCCAATTATCTGCTGAATTGGAGCTGAAGGCTGAAAGTTTAGGGAAGCCTGTGAGAAGAGCCGACGCCATAATTGCTGCCATAACATTAAACAGGGGAGCGCAACTTTATACATTTGACTTGAAACATTTCAATATTTTCAGAAATTTTGGTCTAAAACTTCTTGTTCAATAGAATTTGAGACAAATTTAGCGTTAAAGAGCATGATTTCAATTGATGTGAGTTTAGATTGGATAATCATGAAAGAACGATTGTAATTTTTAATCGCGGCGTTCCTGATCGCTTAATATGGCAACCTAGGCTGCATCACTGGTATTACGTAAATAAAGCTAGGGGAACCCTTCCTAAGAGGTATGAGGGGTTGGATCTTCTCCAAATATATGATGCCTCCGGACGGTGAGATAGAGAGCGCATTTAGTGGGTGAAATAGTAGCTGATTACTGACTTTAAGCGCTGCAAAATTTTAAGGTTATTTCATGAAAAATATCCTCGCTAGGCTCATAAACACCACTGAAACATAGAAAACCATTTTAAAGCTGCCACTCAACCCAACCACAAACCTAATATCTCAAATAACGGAGGGGGCTGTGGGCTAGTTTGGTCTAGGCTCCGAGCTTCGGGCGCTCGTGAAGGGTTTTCAAATCTCCCCACCCTCTGCTAGGCAAGCAGGTTATCTTTTGTACGCGAAGCATGTCTAGTGAAGATTGAGCGGAAGCGGAAGCGTCTGGAGAGACTGAAGAGATGAAATCTTTTTATAAGATTGAGGGGCGTGTCCAATATTTGTTCATGAGGAATTGTTTTCTATGCTTGGATGGTGGAAGGAGGGGGGAATTTCCGCCTCTTTAGCCGATCGGAAATGGTGGGCGAAGGATAGCTGAATCCAGAAAAACAGTTCAGAAACATCTAAATTTAAGTAATTATTGGACAACGCTCTAAAATTGAGCAAAATTTATATATATTTATTTTACTTATTATATGTAATACGGGGTTGATAATTTTTGAATAAATCTAGATTTAAACAAAGAAGTAGAATTGACATAATTGCATGTATTCTGGATAATTCTAATGGGGGATCGAGAAAAACAAGGCTGATATATAAGTGTAATTTAAGTTTTTCTCAGTTCAACCATTATAAGAATTACTTGATTGATAATGATTTATTAAAGGTTTCAAACAATAATGATGGAACTGAGATATTTGATGTAACTGAGAAGGGCAGGGAGTTCTTAAGGGATTATAAAAAGATTAAAAGCGTCCTAGATAGGATGCATATTTAAATAGGATTATTGATTTATTCATAAAGTTTGCGGAGGCTCTTAGAAGGCCTAATTTTCCCCCTACTTTCATCTACTTCAAGAAAATATTTTACTAGAAAATTCAGAATCTTCTTTACCTCCTCATCTGTAAAACCATGGTTTCTTAGAAGGTTTATAATAACATTTTTATCCGTCCACTCATAACCTAAAGAACATAATTCTGCAAGGATTTCATCGATCATTTTTCAAACAACTTTTATTTGCCATTTATGCCTAAATTCTTCTCTTATTAAATATAAATGCCTTAAGAAAACTTTTTCTGGAAAATAATATTGTTTTTACTATGTAGTGTTTTTAGAAATTTTTATTTAGTAAAATTAGTTAGAAAGATTATTCTTAAGCATATATCCGCATAATATATATTTTATAATGAACAAAGTTCTATTTGCTGAGAAGGCAGTGGGCGCCTTGGCATCTAAAAGTTCATTCACGAGAAGAGGTCGGCTTGATGTTTTGTACGAGATACTCTTATTCTGTAGGAAGCCGCAGCATAAAACCCAGATCATGTTTTCCTGCAACTTAAGCTATGAACTGCTTAAGAAATATCTAGATTTTTTGGTCAGTAATAATTTATTGAGGGTTTTTGAAGATGAGGAGAGCAAGAGATATTATCAAACAACTGATCATGGAAAGAGATTTATTAGTGAATATGAGAGTATAAAGAGAGTTCTGGGATAGCTGTGAGAGAGAAAATTAGTTCTAGATGGGAGCTTTCCCCTTTCACTTGATGAAGCTCTATGAGATTTTTGCTTTAATCTGGAAGCTTATTGTAATAGTTTCCGCTGGGATCGCCCGGCCGCCGGCTTTCAAGCTGGCTGCACAGCCAAGGCGATCAAATCGATTATTTTATGGTTACAGATTCCGCCGGGTTTCTTGGTTTATCTGACCCCGGCTCTCCGAATTGGAGCTAGGCTAGCTCCCATTTATTGGGTTGCTGTTTCGCTGGTCTTTTCTTCCTCTTTTAGCTCGCTTTCTATGTCTTCTATTGGTTTAGGTGGAGGTGTGGTTGCCATCGTGTATCCTATCCATGAGACTATTGCCAGTATAGCTGCAACTGCTACGAAGCCTGTTAACTGAAGCACTACCATTGACCACTGTGTTAGGAAAACTAGCCACCCGTATAGGAGTGTGCCGAAGACTCCTACGATTAGGAGTATTAGTCCTATAGCCTGGTCTTTACTCAATTCTTCTTTTCACCTCCGTTAAATTTTTGAATTTCTTTTTCAGGGTGACCGTGACTTAGATGTTTTATGCCTTTGCTTATTATCCCGGAGGAAAATTTCAACTAAAGTTTTTAATTTAATACTTGCTTAATGGAGGACTGTTAAATTTAGTAATGGGGCTTAAAATGGATGGAAGATTCTTATGATTACTGTGGCCATGAAGCCTAGGCCTAGAATTAAGCCCGCTAATCTAAGTCTCTTCTTATTTATTATTATGTTGCTTGGCGCTGTGAGTTCGCTTGCTATGAGCAGTATTATGGCCATGGCTGCTAGCCAAAGGCTTATCTCTGAGAGAGATAGGGGGAAATTTAAGTTAAATTCCATATTTTAAGTCTCCATTATGCGGTACCAGACTTTGACCGCTTGATCCTCCTGGGATGCCTCAATTTTCTGGATGAAAACTATTTTGCCGGTTGATTTGGCGATGGCGCATGCTATGGCGCTTGCAATTGGGCATCCTAAGAATCGAACGCTCTTCAAGTCTTCAGATGTATAGAGGCTTCTGTATGCGGGGTTGATCATGCTTACATGGATCCGGCTTCCCTCGGATCTTACCTCAATCTCCTTTGCGAGCTGAAGGTTTTCTGTGATTATAGGTGGGAGAGTTTCGCTTAGGTCGCTGAGTTGGATGCCTGACAAGTCTTTTCCCATCTCCTTTTCAATCTGGTCGAGTATTCCTAGGCCTGGTGGGGATATGCATATACCTCTTGGGTTCTCCAGCAGGAATTTTCTTCGGGCTATCTCCTC
>JAGTQL010000024.1:0-6991 GCA_018396555.1 Candidatus Bathyarchaeota archaeon
CAGCTGTAGCCTTCCTAACAGTTAAGATAGCCCAGCCCTTCTCAGGCATAAGTAAACTTTACAACAAACCTCTCTATAAATTTGACTAGTCAAATATTAAAGAGTTTTGAGACGAGTTCTTAGTTAGGGGAAGACCAATGTGAGAATTGGATAACACTTTTATATTTGCCTCTTTAATATTTTTTTGTTAATTCAATTATTTAGAGGAAAGAATAATGCTGCATGCCTCAAAAAAATCTCTATTAGAATACTTAGCCACTCGTACAATAATGTATTTTGCTACAATTTTTAGTGGAATCACATTAACATATTTATTAGTTAAAGCCATGCCGGTTGACGCTGTTGAGAACATAATTTTCGGTTTAACCCAGACGGTGGCTGGAGTTTACGACCCGCAGTCTATAAATAAGTTACGTGAAGACTTGTATGAAATTTTTGGTTTAACCGGCAAATCTCCTTTAGAGGATTATTTAATTTTTATTCGTCGGGTGTTCACATTTAATTTCGGTCCCTCCTTTATCTCTTTTCCCACACCAGCATTCGAATTAGTATTAAGAAGACTGCCATGGACCATAGGGCTTCTCTCAGTGTCAACCGCAATCACATGGATCACGGGAAATCTTTTAGGAACCATAGCTGGCTACTTCAGAACTAAAAAATTCACAAAAGTGCTTGAGAGCATAGCGATATCATTATATCCAGTGCCATATTACATAATGGCTTTGATACTCATGCTGCTTTTCGCATTCTTAATACCCATTTTCCCCTTAGGCGGGGGGATAAGCGTAATTCCCGAGAGCATAAACTTAGAGTTAATCCTTAACATAATTTGGCATTCGCTTCTACCAGCCCTATCCCTAATACTTCCGGGGGCGCTAGGCTGGTCCTTTCTAAGCTCCAGAACGTTAACATTAGAAGTTCTATCCGAGGACTATACAAGATACGCAGAGTTTAGAGGTTTACCTGGAAAATATGTATTAAGAAGGTATGTGCTTAGAAATATTCTTGTGCCACAAGTAACGGTCTTAGCGTTGTCTCTTGGAGGAATATTTAGCGGAGCATTATTGACTGAAGTTATATTCGCATATCCGGGCGTAGGCTCCTTAGCCTATAGGGCTGCCTTCGCAGGCGACATTAATACCCTTATGGCTGTGCTAATTCTGTCAATGATAGCTGTTTCCACAGCCATTTATCTGCTAGATCTGCTTTATCCACTTGTAGATCCAAGGATAAGATATAGGTGAGATCATGCCGAGCCTATCCTTTTTGAAGTCTATCGGCAAAACCTTCATTTTTCTTTACAAGAGCAATTTTAAGCTTAGATTAGGTTTCACATTGATTCTGATTCTCTTTATCCTAGGTTTCGCGGTGTCACCTTTCTCGCCAACCAGCACCCGCACTTGGTATGCTGTTCCAAGAGATCGCCCTCCATCTCCTGAATATTTACTGGGTACATCCAGCATGGGGAGAGATGTATTCTGGGAACTCTGCGCCTCCATAGGTAAATCTCTGACTATAGCGTTAATAACGGCGCTGATAGCCTCCCACATAGGTCTATTTATAGGTTTAGTGTCTGGAATAAGAGGCGGCTTGCTTGACAGGTTTCTAATGTTCGTCTCGGATACGTTCATAATAGTGCCCGGTTTCCTTCTATTAATCGTGGTTATATCAATAATTAAATCATGGATCACCATACCTTTATTAGGCGCCATAATATCTATAGTCTCATGGCCTTGGCCTGCTAGGCAAGTTAGATCTATGGTTTTAAGTCTCAGGGAAAGGACCTTCGTGTATACGGCTAAGCTTTCAGGTATGAGAACTAGCAAAGTGCTACTTTTCGAGATAATGCCATATGTGCTTGGGTGGCATCTTGTGAACTTCACTAACACGATACTTTTCTCCATAGGCACCGAGTCAGGCCTAGCAATATTTGGTCTATCAATATTAGGTGATAACACATTAGGTGTGATGCTTTACTGGGCTTTGAACTATTACGCTCTTTTCAGGGGAATATGGTGGTGGATAACGGCACCGATCGTAACTCTTGTGTTAATATTTATTTCATTTTATCTTGTTTCTATAGGATTAAGCGAGCATTTACATCGAATAATAGGGTGATTCTCGTGGAGCCAGTGCTTAAAGCTGTCAATTTGAAGGGTGGTTATTTACTTGGATCATTGTATGCATCTGCTTCGCAACAAGGATCATACGTAGATGCGGTTAGCGACGTATCACTAGAATTGTTTAGGAATGAAATCTTCGGAATAGCTGGAGAGTCCGGATGCGGAAAATCAACGCTTATCAAGATACTCTATGGATATTTGGAACCACCCTTAGTGTTAAAGGATGGGTTAGTATATCTTTACACGAAGGAAGGCAAAGAGATTTCAATAACATCCACGAGTAAAGAGCAGCTAAAGAAAGATGTGTTCTGGAGGCACATCTCCTATATACCTCAGAGCTCCATGAACGTGTTAAATCCAACTATGAGGGTGAGAGATCACTTCGCTGAAATGCTCAAATTACATGCCAATATGAGTAAGGAAGAAGCCTATAAAGAAGCTGGGAAATATGTGGAGTACATGGGGCTTCCGAGAGATGTGCTTGCAGCCTTCCCCCATCAGCTCAGTGGAGGTATGAGGCAGAGAGTAGTAATATCTCTAGCGTTGCTCATGAGGCCGGATTTAATCCTGGCGGATGAGCCAACCTCGGCTCTTGACGTTATAAATCAGCAAGCGGTTCTAACAATGCTCAGAGACTCGCAAGAATCCCTTAAAAATACAATAGTAATAGTGTCTCATGACATGGGAATTCACGGAGTAGTAACCCATAGAGTGGCAATAATGTACGCTGGCAGAATCGTGGAGATAGGGAAAACAGAAGAGATTTTTGAAGATCCTTTGCATCCTTACACTCAAGCTCTAATAAAGGCTTTGCCAAGATTAGGAGATAAAGCTCAGCGTGAAGGTTTAAGCGGTCGCCCGCCTGATCTTAAAAGCCCGCCATTGGGTTGTAGGTTCAGGCCAAGATGCCCATCTTATGGATCCCAATGCAAGGAGGAAACACCCACTCTAATTGAAGTAAAACCCGGGCACTATGTTGAATGCTGGCAGTACTCCACATAAGGAAGTGGTTTCATGAGCGAAAACTTCATGCTTCAGATAATGGACATAAGCAAAATATTCGGCTACGGTTTCCTCGGAAGAATCAAATTTCCAGCGGTAGATCGCGTATCACTCAATATGGAAGATGAACCAAAAATATTCACGATTGCTGGCGAAAGCGGATGTGGAAAGACTACGCTTGCAAGAATTATACTTGGAATGATTGAACCGAGCAGTGGGACGCTGCTCTACAAAAACAAGAATATGCAAAAATTTAGTTCAAAAGATAAAATGTTATTTTTAAAAGAGGTTCAAGGCGTTTTTCAAGATCCATACGACACATTTAATCCATTAAAAAGGGTTGAGACATACCTATACGAAGCCGCCAGAAATTTGCTAGGATTAAAAGACTATGGAGAAGCATCTAAGTACATAGATGACACATTGAAGTTCATGGGATTATCCCTCAAGGATGTGAAGGGCAAGTATCCCCGTGAATTCTCAGGCGGTGAACCTCTTTTAAAAATAAGAATTCTCAGGCGGTGAACTGCAGAGAGTCTCTATCGCCAGAGCGCTCATCTCTAAACCTAAACTTATGGTTGTAGACGAGCCCGTATCCATGATCGATGCATCTATGAGGATGAATATACTGAATATGTTTAAGAGTCTTAGAGGCGATGATGGAATCTCATTTATTTATATAACCCATGATCTTGCTACAGCCTACTATATAAGCGATGATATGGCGATAATGTATAGGGGCGTAATTGTGGAGGCAGGTCCGGCTGAAAAAGTGCTCATGGAAAGACATCACCCTTATACTAAGGCTTTAATAGATGCTTTACCAGAATACGTTAAGAGAGATGAATGGCACATTAAAAAAATAAAACCCCCAGGCATAGAGATTAAGGAATTCGTAATTCCCTACTGCAAGTATGCTCACCTATGCCAGTTTAAAATGGACATGTGCACTCAAAAAAGACCGCCCATGTTCGATGTTAATGGGGTAAAAGTTTCCTGCTGGCTATACCAATAGTGAAAAACAGCAAACAGCACGCTTTAATGGACTTTAAAAAATAAGGCGGGAAGAGCCATTAGAATGCACTCCACAAAATATATATAGGTTCCGTAAACTTCATCTTATGCGGGATGTTATGTTGCCGAAGAAATTTTATGCTCTTATCCTGGCTTCTTTATTATATTTACCTTTGGGAATGATGGCTGTCAATGCGGGAAGCAGCATTGAAGTTTACATTTATGATTTCCCTGAATTTCCAAGTTTTAAAGAGATAGAAAATTATTTTAGCAAGTTCCCCGAAATAAAAACTACCATCTATTGTTTAAATGATTCGGATCATTTAAAAGAGTTTTTGGAAATGGTTAATCTGCTAGTTACACAAGGCGTCCCTGTTCTGCCTCCGGGCTTCTGCACCCCCTGTGAGATGGCGAAGGGATTAAATTGGAAAGAGATTTACGTGCGATACTCAACTCCGCTAATATTGGTTTTTCAAGGCGGAAGGCTAATGTCCATTGTAATTTTGAGATGCGACGCAAGCACGCTGGATAAGGCGCTTGCACACTCCGATAATGCAGCCAAAGTATTCCTACATTATCATTATGAGGACGCTGTTCTACTAAAGGAGGAGGCGAGAATCAAGATTGAAGAATTATTTAAGAATAGAATGAAGTCTCAAACCAATTTTTTCCATATATTGCCTCTTGTCATTGCAGCGGCTTCTGTAGATGCAATAAACCCCTGCGAGTTTTTTGTCCTCATAGTCTTCCTCTCACTAGTTACCATGCGGCTGGGAAGAGGAGCCGTTTTGAAATTTGGGGTAGCATTTTCAATGGCGATTTTCGCCGCATACTTTATGATGGGCCTTGGGTTATGGAAGCTGATAGGCTATGTTCATGAGGCAAAAATTTTCGTTGTCATACTGGGCTTATCTATTGGGCTCAGGTCAATACTAAACTTCATCTTCGGATTCTTCGGACTATCAATAGGCTTAAGAGAAACCATCGGGGGTTTCCTAAACAAGAAGTTTAAGCGCATCCCAAAGTTCCTCTCGGAGAAAGCCGCCGATCGCCTAAGAAGATTCTCCAGCAACCCAACATCAGCCTTCCTAATAGGGGTCGCCACAAGCACCTTCCTCCTACCATGCACATCAGGACCATACCTAATAGCCCTAAGCCTAATAGCAGACCTAGAAACACAAATCCAAGGGCTCACCCTACTAACAATATACAACAGCATAATCATCACACCATTCCTAGCAATAACAGCAGGCATGTACATGCTGAAAATAAAAACCAGCGGATTAAAGAAATGGTCATCTGCAAAACAAAGATGGCTAAATCTTGCGGGGGGACTATTAATGATAGTCCTAAGCATCTATCTAATAACTTACGCAATTTAGCATTTGCAAGCTTAAATTAAGATCTTAAGCCATTAGAGGTTTATTAAACAAAAAGGTATGCTCAAAGGCTAAGACCTTGATGAGGCAACAGTAAGTATGCGTTAAAAGTTTCAAAATTATAAATATACGCTTATTTATAAAATTGTTCTAGACATGTGCTATGAGCGCGCTTTAGCAGCTTTGAATCTTGAGGAGAGCGATAAGGTTGCCCAAGTTGAGTTTCTGCAGCACACAGACTTCATCACTAAAGTCTCAGGGTTAGACCCTTTTAAATATCCTGAGGCTGCTTTAAGTGGAACTTATGAAAAGCTCGACCTTGACATGATATGGTTTACATATGACCCTCTTAATCCATGGGATTTTGTTAAACTAATGGGCGAAAGGTTCGTCGCTAGAAAGGGTTCGTGGTCTAAAGCGTTTCCGAGCACTTGGAGAGAAACATTCAGCGTAAGATCTGTTGATGATATATTAAACTTCGATCCCTTTGAAGCATGGAGTATACCGAGCTTAGATGAGCTAACGGAGCGTTTTCAAGAGGCTCATAGTAGGGCTCAACGTATTTATAAGAGTCAGCTTGTTCCCGGAGGCACTTATCTCACATGCTTTATGTGGCTTGTCATGGCTTTCGGACTTAAGTGGGCTGTCAGAGCCGCTTATCAAGATCCTAAACGATTCAAAAGGCTTCTAGACAAGTTCGGTGAGCTCAGCCTGCTGCAGGCTAGAGCTTGGGCTCAAACAGACATTAAGGCTTTCATAAGCCATGATGACATATGCTCAACGCAGGGACCATTCTTCCCACCGGAATGGATGCATAAACACTTATTTCCATGGTATAGGAGATTGTGGAGCGAGCTTAAGTCTAAGGGCATCATAGTGCTCTTCTGCACTGATGGCAACATGACTCCTATAGTGGATGATGTAGTTGAGGCCGGTGCTGAGGGCTTCATAATAGAGGAATGCTGTAACTTGGAGCATATAGCTGAGAAATATGGGAATAGCCACGCAATAATTGGAGGGGTTGATATAGGCGTATTAACCTATGGCAACATTAGCAGCGTTGTAAAAGAAGTTGAGAGATGCTTAAGAGCCGCCGGTTCATATCCAGGCTATTTTCTTAATGTTTCAGGATCTATACCTGATAACGTTCCGATGATAAACCTTGAGACATATTTTGAAGCGGCCAATAAATATAGGCGTAGGCCGCTTAGAATATGAAGCAAATATGAGGATTGATGGGTCAAACATGGACCGCCGGATCCAAGCGTTTCACTAAGATAACCAAATCTCATTTTATGAACTGCGCCATTTCTAGGCGGATAAACCTTTTTAGTTTTAATGCGCTTAATAGATTTTGGTGTATTGCTGTGAAGATTATGGTGTGCGGTAAAGGTGGTTCAGGAAAAACAGTTTTAACGGTCTTAATGGCTAGGGTGCTCTCGGAGAACTTTAAGGTTTACATGATTCTGATCA
>JAGTQL010000024.1:7061-19036 GCA_018396555.1 Candidatus Bathyarchaeota archaeon
CGGTAAAAAAGACGAGGAATTTTTGGAAAGGATTTTTCCTGACATAGTTAAGGCATTGGCTAAGGCGAAGGAGGGAATAAGGCTTGATCTACTACCGCCTGAATACATGTCGATATCAAATGAGGGGGTAGGATTGGTTGTTATAGGTAAAGTTAGAGAATATGGCGAAGGATGCGCATGCCCATTCAATGTGGTAACAAGGGCCCTGCTTGGCAACCTCTACTTGAATGAGGATGAGATTGTTCTGGTTGATACTGACGCTGGGGTGGAGCATGTGGGCAGAAAATTGGAGGAAGTCAGCGACGGGCTGATCATAATCGTTGATCCCACGGCTGAATCGCTTGAGCTGGCTCTAATGCTGAAAACTATAGCGCAAAACCTGGGAAAGAAATTTTGGATAATAGCGAATAAGGTGACGGAGGATATTGAAGGATCCCTGAGGGAAGAGGCCGTGAAACTGGGTTTAAAGATCGATGGGATCGTGAGGTTCGATAAGGATCTGTATGTCTCTTGCCTAAGGAAAGAACCTCTAAAATCGAATATGGCGATCTCAGACTTAAGAAGCATAATGAGGAAACTTGAGATAAGTAGCGCCTGCTCATATAGAGAGAATCGTTAAAAGGAGGTTTTCTCGATGTGTTTACTGAAAGTTTATATTGAAAGCAGCTCCGCAGATAGAAAGCTCGTCGCTCAAAACGTCGCTTTGGTGCATATGGAGGGCAAATCAGTTAGGCTTATAGATGTTGAATCAAAAGAGGCAACTTTAACAAATGTGGAACCGCTATTAATCGATACCCTAAATTCGATATTGATCCTAAAAAGATCTGATTCTTAACAATTTTCTCCCTAAAAACAGTCCCTTCAATCTATTAGTCAATTTTATGGTTTATTTTTTCAAAAAAATCAATTTTTTAAAAAAATATTTTATCTCTTTATTTTTAAACTTATCTTTTCTAATTTTGACTAAAATTTTCATCATTTAAGTTTAATCGCTTCCCAATCGAAATATTTATAAAAAAATAATTGAAATATCTTAAAGATAAGGAGAATTAGCACTGTATGCAGCATCGGCGCATCAATGCATCCAACATTAAACGTAGAAAAGAAACGGTGGCTGCTCAACTTGGGCGTCCACATTATTGCAGACTTCCTGGGAGTGGACCCCGGAAAGATAGCGAAAGTAGAGGACTTACGTCCCATTTTGGATAGAGCTGTCTCTAAATCTGGTCTTCACGTTATTTCCTCAATTTTTCATCAGTTTGAGCCTTTTGGTGTTTCTGCTGCGTATGTTTTAAGCGAGTCTCATTTAAGCGTTCATACGTGGCCTGAGTATGGCTACGTCGCTTTAGATATATTTACTTGCGGCTCTGATGAATGCGCTTTTAAAGCTTTTGATTTACTTATTGAGGAGCTTAAGCCTAAGATTGTAGAGAAGAAAGTGCTTAGAAGGGATTATTATGAGAAAAGTCAGAACTCAAATACTTATCAGCCTGCTGAAATCTAAGAAGAGCTTCTGGGAGCTGCTCGATGAGAGCCGATGTCTAGTGAAGGATTTTGTAACTGCCTTAAATGATCTTTTCAGGGAGGGGCTTATAGGTTTGGAAGGAAATACCATCCATATAACTGAGAAGGGCTTAAAGGAAGTTAACAGGAATATTCTGGATTTTAAGAGCGAAACATGTGACAAATGCGGGGGCAAGGGGATTATTCTAGATGGGAAGTTTAAATACGTTCTCGAAGAGTTTAAGCGCATCGCAGAAAGGAGACCTCCACCAAACGCGCTTTTCTTTCAAGGATACATGCGTGAGTACGATGTAATATCTAGGATCGCTCTAATGCATAAATATGATTATTTAGCTGATAAAGACTTCATACTTATTGGGGATGACGACTTATTAAGCGTTGCTTTAGCCCTTACAGAATTGCCCTCAAAAATTTTTATCTTGGACATTGATGAGAGATTAGGGGATTTTATAAGAGCCATAAGTAGAGAATATGGGTTTGAGATAGAATTCCAGAAGTATGATGTCTCAAATCCTCTACCGAAAGATCTCAGAGGCAACTTTGACATTTTCTCCTCTGAGCCGCTGGAAACTTTAAGTGGGCTAAAAGCCTTCTTATCTAGGGGTGTAGCGTGCCTAAGGGAGAACGGTGTCGGGTACTTCGGGCTGTCAACAGCTGAGTCGTCGCCAAAGAAGTGGGTGTCAATTGAGAAGATACTCCTAAGAATGAACTGCGTCATAACAGACATAATTAAAGATTTCTCAAGATATAAGACGCTCTATGAAACAGTTAGCTATGAGAACTTTACTACAAAACTGAAATTTCAAGTGGAGATGAACCCTGGAATCTATTGGTATAAATCATCCCTATTTAGGTTCGAGATTATAGGTAGGCCTAAACCGTCTGTAAATCCGGATAAGCATGTAACCGTCATATACGTTGATCGGCGTGAAGATGTAACTAACCCGTTTTTATATGTTAATTCTGAGAAGCTTAACGCATGCTAAAAATAGCTTTAAATAACCGTGAGAAGTAAACTTAAAATAATCGAATGACTTGATTTTAAACAAGTCTAATGATCGTGATGTTGGAGGATGAATAATGAGCAAGCCTGAAAAACCACACTTGAACGTGGTCATAATCGGACACGTAGATCACGGAAAATCCACAACAATGGGTCACTTCCTATATCTTACAGGTGCAATCGATGAGAGAACAATAAGAGCCTATGAGGAAGAGGCAAAGAAGATAGGCAAAGAGACTTTCAAATTCGCTTGGGTACTGGACAACTTGAAGGAGGAGCGGGAAAGAGGGCTGACGATAGATCTGCGTTTCCTAAAATTTGAGACTCCGAGATTCTTTTTCACCATAGAGGGATCATCCATTTTGTTTCAGCAAAGAAGGGAGAATTTGAAGCAGGCATAGGCCCAGGTGGACAAACTAGAGAGCACGCTTTCCTAGCCTTTACTTTAGGAGTTAAGCAGCTAATTGTTTGCATCAACAAAATGGATGATCCCTCAGTTAACTGGAGTCAGGAGCGCTACGATGAAATTAAGAATGAAGTAAGCCGCATGCTCAGGCTCGTTGGCTATAACGTTGCCAAGATCCCATTCGTGCCAACTTCAGGATGGACAGGCGATAATCTGGTTAAGACAAGCCCGAACATGCTATGGTATAAGGGTCCAACGCTTTATGAAGCTCTTGACATGTTCGAGATACCCTCCAAGCCAATTGATAAGCCGCTAAGACTGCCAGTGCAGGACGTGTATTCGATAACCGGCGTTGGAACAGTGCCCGTTGGACGTGTTGAAACTGGTGTGCTGAAAGAGGGCGACAAAATAATAATTATGCCATCTGGTATATTAGGCGAAGTTAAGTCAATAGAAACCCATCATACAAGAATACCGAGGGCTGAGCCTGGTGATAACATAGGCTTCAACGTTAGGGGCGTTGCGAAGACCGACATAAGGAGAGGCGATGTCGTCGGACCTCCTGAGAATCCGCCAACAGTAGCTAGGGAGTTCATAGGGCAAATAATAGTCATATACCATCCAACAGCTATAGCCGCCGGATACACACCTGTGCTCCACATTCACACAGCCCAAGTTGCATGCAGATTCGCGGAGCTCCTGAAGAAGATTGATCCCAGAACAGGCCAGACAATTGAGGAGAACCCATCCTTCCTCAAAACTGGAGACAGCGCGCTTGTTAAATTTGAACCGCTGAGGCCAGTATGCCTAGAAGTCTACACGGAGTTCCCAGAGCTAGGGAGATTTGCTGTACGAGACATGGGAACAACGATTGCTGCCGGCGTGGTGAAAGAGGTAACTAAGAAGGTGGAAACGGCGCCTAAAAAGGTTGCATAGTAAATAAGGAAAACCCAGCTTTTCAAGCCCTTTATTTTTTAATATTAACTTGAAAATTCCGTTAAAAGAGGTTTCAGAAGCATCTATGAGCGAGGAAAAGATTGAAATAATATATTTCTACTCAGATTTATACGAAAGTAGGCGAAATCTCCTCCCAATAGTGAGGAAACTCCAAAAAAGAAAGAATGTGCAAATACGCCTAGTTAATGTTGAAGATCCGGAAAATGAGGAATTAACAGAGGTCTATGGCGTGAATAGCATTCCGCTGGTTGTATTTTTGACTCCAAAAGGCGAGATAGCGGCTAGAAGAAGCATGCCGCTTTCGGAGATAACGGTCATAAATGATATCGCCAATCAAATCGTTAAGGGAGATCTGCCAAAGCCGCACATTAACGATCTCAGAAGAAAAATTTTAGAATCATTCAAATCGATCTCAATAAGAAACGATCTAACCTTAATAATAGTTGACCAGGTTGAAAACGACATACTTGAGGCAGATTCAGAATCGGAAATCTATGACGCGCTCAGCTTTCATGTAAGCACAATAAATCACACAATAAACGATCTGGAGGAGTTCAAGAGAATCTTACAGAAATACATGAAAAAACAGCAGGATTTCATAATTTAACCTAGAATTTCACAATCACCCGATGTAGGATATTTTTTCCTCTTCGATCCTTCGAATCTCCCTTTCAGCGGCTTTCCTCTGCTCTTCTATCTTCCTCATTTTTTCCTCGATCTCTGCAATCTTAGTGATTTCCTTATCAATATCAGTCAAGTCCAGCTTAAGGTTCAGCATCCTCATAAGGATCACTAAAATGCTTTTTGCAGCTTTAGGGTCAGGTATATAGCCAGGCGTCTCACCTAGAAGACATATGCCCTCTATACCTTTAAATTTCGCTAGACCTAATAGCAGCCCAGCCGCCCCAACTACTGGGCTTCCAGGAGGGTTAATTAGTGATCCGGCATCTAAGGCTTTCTTAAGCGCTTCTGGGCTTGTCGCTGAGGCTAGCACTTGCGGCTTGTCAACAACATCCCTTCTATATCCGCCCACAGTTATGAACATGCTGACGTTTTTCTTACTTGCAAACTCAATTATTGAATCAGCAACTTCATACTGCCCCTCAATTGTTTGAGCTTGGCTGTCGCCGGTCAAAAGTATTAAGTCGCTTCCTCCATCATCATCATCCTTCCAGTAGTAAAACTCATTATTCAACAGTTTAATGCTGCCTTTATCGTTAACTAGAACATAGTACGCGAAGTGAGGCGAATAGAGTTCAGCGAACTTTTTAGCCTTTAATTGTTTTATTAAATACTTGACGGTTATCTTACCAACCATTCCTAAACCTGGAAGACCCTCTACGAGGATGGGATTTTTTAATTCAACATCCTCTTTCTCTACTATTATCGTTTTCCTCATCCGCCATGCTCCTTAAAACGCTTTTATATTTAGCATATTTATCATCCGGAGAGAACTTTGCTGGATGTGGTACACTTACTTCTCCACTGCAATGGGGACATTTATCCTTCTTGAGCGTATATCTTCCGCATTTTACGCATCTTCTCAGAAGCCAAACCATAATTATTTCCCACTTTGAGTCTCAAAGGATCCCTGTCCCCCCAATTTAGTTATTGTTTCCATCGCGGTTTTTGCCACTCTACTTAATATGGCGTTTGCTTCCTTATAGTCTTTAGCGGTAACCTCAATCTGATATTTAGGCGATGCTATCACATATATCTTGATGTTCGATCCGCGCGTTAGACTGCTCTCTTTAGCCTTTAACAAAGACTCCTTTATTTTCAGAATCCCATCAGGTTTTGTGCATGTTAGATTTAATATGCCCCTAACTTTAACAACCGACAGTTTAATTCTCTCTTTAGCGATTTCGGTCAGAGTTTCAGCGATATTTTTAGGTACACCCACCTTTAATAGCGCATCAACACCGTCCCTAGCAGCGGTCTCTAATCCCTCGTAAATATCGCTAAATGACTTCTCAAGCACCCCGCCAACTTTATCATATAGCTCATCAAGGGACATCCCGAGTTTTTGAGATGCGCTTCTAAGCAGGCTTTCCGCCTTCCTACTCCTCTTCCAAAGCATAACTTTCTCTCTTTTCTCGCGCTGTGTAACCCTTCTAAGCGAGAGATCTATTTGATTCTTCTCCGGATTAACCCTTAAAATCTTTAGTACGAGCTTCTCTCCTTCACGAATATGATCACGGATGTTTCTTATCCAGCCTGAGGAGATTTCCGATATGTGGAGGAATCCGTCTTTTCCATACTCATCTAGCGTAACATATGCGCCGTACTCTGTTATCTCATTAACGGTTGATATGACGAGTTCCCCAACCTCGGGCCACTCGTCGCTTTTGGATGTAGACATATTTCACTATGCACCTACTCAAATATATTCACTATCTCGCCCTTAATGTTTGCTTTCCCACCGGTCGGTTCAGCCAATATTGATCCGCAAATGTTACAGCGTACAATCGATGCCACACTACTAAAGATCGCTTGCTCATTTCCGCAGTCTGGACACTTCACCTGGAGGAAGAGGCTTCTTGGTTTCGGTATACTTCTCTCCCAAATCTTCATTTCAACACCCCATTAAACGCTCTCTCACTCTATCGACATCTTCTTTAGACGTATGCCCTCTCTATGAATTACATGTCCACAGTCCTTACATTTGAGTTTCAACGCTTGCTTTTTTGTTGTCTTCGCTTTACGTCTAAGTATCGGATATTTCTGCCCGCCATAGCCCTTCCTTTCACGCTCATGAGCGCGCTCACCTTTAGCAAGGGCTCTACGTCTGCCCTCCTTATATATGGAAACAGCGTGCACGGTATGCTTATTGCATTTTGGGCAATGCGTAACTATTTCTTTAGGCACATTCATTGAGATCACGCCGCGCAATCATCATCCATTTTTGTAATAAAAGCAAATGGAAGTTTATTTAAATCTTTTGAGCGCCTCACCTTTAAGGTCTTCGACGCCGTGAAATAGCGGGGGACCGTAGCCTTCTTCCCTAATGTAAGTGATGGCCTCCCCCCTCTTAAGCGCTATTTTCGATCCAATGTAGGCGGCTAATATCGCTGTTACTGGAGAAATCAAATACATGAGTACATCAAGTAATGTTGGTACGCCGTAATCCATATAGAGTGATGCCAGCGACTGATTGGCTGCATAAAGCGATCCTAGAATTATGCCAGCAACTATGGCGTCGGTGAAAAGATACGTAACCATTGAAACTATAGCGGCATCCTTCAGCCCCCTAGTTCCAGAGAAATATATGACGATTAAGGAAGCGATGAAATATGGCACAAAGTATAATTGAACTTCAGCGAAAGATACGAGAGACGATATGGTCAGCGATAGGAAGGAGCCTAGTAAACCTAACGTTATAGGTCTTGCTATAGACTCTGAAGGAGCAATCTGCCTTTCCTCAGCTCTTCTGACAGGAGATCCGCAATTAGGGCAGAAAAGCGCGCCCTCAGGCAACTTAAAGCCGCATCTGCTGCAATTAGGCATCTGTGCCACCATCCTCCCTTAAGAATGGGCATTAGCACTATAAAAACTTCATGTATAGCGATCAGCTTCAATCGATGTCTTTATATTCGTCTAGCCATTTCCTCATACTGTTAATTGAAGAGCACGTGATTGTAGATGGTGAAAGGCGAACTGCCCCGTCAGCCGGAGATAAATATTGGCACCATAGGGCATGTGGATCATGGCAAAACAACCCTGATTGAGGCCCTTACTGGAGTTTGGGCGTCAAGACATAGCGAAGAATTAAAAAGGGGAATTACCATAAAGCTCGGATATGCTGACGCTGCGGTTTATAGATGCCCCGCATGCGAAAGCCCGCACAATTATTCAACAAGCGAAATATGCCCAAGATGCGGTTCCAAGGGGGAATTTGCCCGTGCACTCAGTTTTGTTGATTCACCAGGACACGAAGCCCTGATGGCAACAATGCTTTCCGGCGCAGCGGTTATGGACGGGGTCATACTGGTCATAGCTGCCGATGAACCCTGCCCTCAGCCTCAAACTTGTGAGCATCTAGCCGCAATAGAAATTGTAGGCATTAATAAAATAGTTATAGCTCAAACAAAAATAGATCTAGTCGACAGGAAGCGTGCGCTTGAAAGCTACAAGGAGATAGTTGAGTTTACGAAGGGAACAATAGCGGAGGGGGCTCCAATAATCCCAGTGTCCCCGCTTCATTCAGTTAACATAGATCTGCTGCTTTATGCCCTAGAGAAATATATTCCCACACCGCCTCGAGATCCCGCTAAGCCGCCGCGCATGTATGTGGTCCGATCGTTTGACGTTAACAAACCTGGAACGCCGGTCGAGAATGTTGTTGGAGGCGTTATAGGAGGGTCAATACTGCAGGGAAAATTTAGGGTCAACGATGAGATAGAGATACGCCCCGGGATCAGCCTATCCGGGGCAAGAGCCGCCTATGAACCCTTATTTACAAAGATAACTAGCCTTCATGCTGGGGGAAGGTATGTTGATGAGGCTATGTGCGGTGGCTTAATTGGCGTAGGCACCCTTCTAGATCCATCATTAACAAAGGCCGATGGGCTGACTGGGAACACTATAGGTAAACCCAATATGCTTCCACCGACAAGATACGATTTAACCTTGGAGGTCCATCTTTTTGAACGAGTAATCGGAATGAGGGAGCAGATTGAGGTCAAAAATGTAAGTTTAGGGGAATCTTTCCTATTAGATGTTGGAACAGCCATAACCACCGGAACCGTTACGCATATTAAAAGCGAAAATGTGGAGATGAAACTTACACGTCCAGTTTGCACGGAGGAGAACTCAAGGATCGCAATAAGCCGGAGGATATCGGGGAGATGGAGGCTCATCGGCTATGGAATAGTGAAATGAGCAATATTGGATTAGCCGGGAAATCCAGCGTCAATACCGTTTTTGGGCAAAAGGACGCCGCTATATGTGCGCTCAAATTCCTAATCTCTCTTCAACTTATGCCTGAAAATGATGCGGCTTCGAAAATAAATATGCTTTTAAATTTACAAGCGTCTAATAATTCTTTTATGGAGGTTGCATAACGAAATGGGTGGAAATTTTATTCTAAGGATAACTAGGGAAGAATGGTTTAGGCAGGTTTTCACGGTGATGAAGTATTACCCTGGAATCGTTAGGCGCTGGGAGCCGGGCAGCTTAATCTTTTTAGCCAGACGCGCTGATAGGGGCGACTCATTCGTAGGATACGGTGTAACAAAGGAGTTTATCAAGAGAGAAAATCTCTCTGAGTATGAAAAGAGAGAATGCGAGAAGATGGGCTGGAAAGGAGCAGTAATATTCAATGAGCTATATAGGTTTGATCCGCCCCTGCCGATTAAGGAGACAGCGCTAAGCGGCTTAAGAGCGAAGGGCAGATGCTGGCATGGATATCCGCTAACGGATGAGCAATCACGCTCAATACTGAATGTTGCTGAAGAGTTATGCGTCATTCAAAAAGTAGGCTGAAGGCTTTAATAAATAATTAATCCTGAAAAAGATGAGCAACAGATAATGTATCTAAAAACTTTCATAATGCACCATTTCCCTAAGCGCCCTTTTATGAGGCGGGCTTGGCTTCTCATCTGGATGACCCATAGGTATTATTGCAACAGGCCTTAAACCCCTAGGTATTTTCAGTATTCTTCTAACTTCATCCTCATAGAATGCGCCAACCCAGCATGCTCCTAAGCCAAGCGCGCATGTGGCCAGGAGCATATTCTCAATGGCCGCCGCAGTATCCTGTATGCAATACAGGTTTGCTCCCCGACTCCCATAGGTCCAGCCGGATCTAACCTCATTTGCACATACAACTATTACGACTGGCGCCTTCTCTATGAACGTCTGGTTTAGGGCGGCTTTAGCAATTTCCCTTTTAGTTTCAGGCCTTCTAATGATGATGAACTCCCATGGCTGGATATTTCCAGCCGAAGGAGCCCATCTGGCGGCTTCAAGGATCTTCTCAAGATCCTCGTTTGATATATCCTCAGATGTGAAGGAACGTATGCTCCTTCTAGATTTGAAAAGGTCAAATATGTCCAGCATCAGAACCTCCAAATATTGCTAATAATTTTTTCTTACTTGGAGGATATATGCATGTCGACTTGCTATATCTCCTCATGTTAGAAACCCTATTATTTATTCCTAAACCACTTAGGCTCTAGGATGGTGATACATTGGCGAATGATTTCTCGGAAAGATGGGAGGGTGAAAGAGGCAGATTAAAGGGCGCTCTCCACCCAATTAAGCCCCTGAAAAATCAGATGAATAAGGCTATTATGGGTCTTGAGCGTCAATCGAATAAGGTAAGCGGCTACATTGAGCATTATGCAAAGCGCGAGGAAGAATTAATGGGGAGGCTTATAAGAGCCTACGAAGCACACAATGAAGCCAAAGCGAAACAGATCGCTGAGGAACTTGCTGAATTACGTAAACATAAACTCATGCTAATAAATTCCGAATTATCTCTAAACATGGCTTTACTTAGGCTCCGCACAGTATACGAATTTGGGAATTTTATGTCTGTAGTGGGCTCTGCGAAGGAAACCGTGCAGAAAGTGCGTTCAGAAATTCTTAATTTAGCCCCTGATGTAAGTTCCGAACTGAACAAGGTTGAGGCTACACTTAATAATGTGATGCTGGAGGCTGACCAAGATTTTAATTTAATCTTAAATTTTGATACGGTAGGTGAGGAGGCGGAAGAAATTTTAAGGGAGGCATCTATGCTTGTTAAGAGCGAGGTGAAAAGAAGGTTCCCTTTTTCTCCATATGAGAAGAACAAATAAGGACTCTGAACGGCATACTTCATATTGTCATTTCTATCTCACTTATGCTTCCTGCGTCAAGGCTATATACGTCTTCTATCTCGTAAACATTATCGTTCATGTCTGTTATAACAATTCTATTACCTATTTGCATAACGCTCATCCTTCCTCTAGTTTTAAATTTTCTTGGACCTTTATCGGTTAACACGTTCCATAAGAATTCATCTCCGCTGGTCTCTATTTTTTCAATTTTCAAAATTTGCGGGATGAAGTAGATTTTATCTAAGAGCGCTTTTAGGTTTCTTATCGACTCCTCATCTAGTTCCTTATAGTTCTTTATGATGCATAAATCTACGCCATAGGTATCCCTGAATATTATGAACTCCGGGTATGTTATTGGGAAAGGTTTCGCCGGTATAAGCCCAGACAGAACTTTTCCATCAACAACTATTTTGAGAGCATTATCGTGCTCGTCAAATAGCACCTTCACTTTCTTCGGATCTAGAATATTAAGGCTCTTCAAGAAATCGGATAATGGCATCCTTTTCACCTCTTAATGGCGCCCACCGTGATGGCTTCTTCCGCAAATTGAGCTCTATAAAGCTGACTGTATAACCCGCCGGATTTCAGAAGTTCCTCATGTGTGCCAACTTCAATGATTTTGCCCTTATCCATGACGACTATTCTATCGGCATTCTGCAAGGTTGACAATCTATGCGCAATTATGATAGTTGTCCTGCCCTTAGCGAGGTTCTCCATTGCCTCCTGAATCTTTTTTTCAGTTAAAGTATCAACCGAAGAGGTTGCCTCGTCAAGTATCAATATTTTAGGCTCAGTTAATATGGTTCTCGCTATTGCAACACGCTGTCTCTCACCGCCGGAAAGCTTCCATCCTCTATCACCAACATTCGTGTCGTAGGCTAAAGGCTGATTCATAGCGAATTCATGGACATTCGCTGCTTTTCCAGCGGCAACTATCTCCTCCGGCGCTGCATCCTGCTTACCATAAGCAACGTTGTAGGCTATTGAACCATAAAATAATGTGGGGTCCTGCAGAACTAGACCTATTTGGGATCTCAAACATTTGAGTTTTATCTTTCTTATGTCAACACCATCCATATATATGGCTCCCTCAGTTGGATCATAAAAGCGCAATAACAGCTTAGTCAATGTTGTTTTCCCCGATCCGCTTGGCCCAACTATGCCTATTTTTTCCCCAGGCTTGATTTCAAGATTTATATTGCTCAATACTGGAACATAGGGGTTGTATCCGAAACTTACATTCTTAAATATTATCGCTATCCAT
>JAGTQL010000024.1:19052-21896 GCA_018396555.1 Candidatus Bathyarchaeota archaeon
CGTCGGGAGCATCTTTAATGTCCGGCTCAACTTGCATTATTTCCAAAATCCTCTCGCTTGATGTGAGTGATGATTGTAGGGGTTCAAAGAGATTGCTTATGGTTTGTATGGGGCCATAGAACATGCCCATGTAGCTTACAAACGCTATAAGCGAACCAAAAGTTATCTGCTCCTCCAGTACCTCGTGTCCACCAATCCACCAAACGATAGCTGTGCCGGTTGATATTGAGAAGCCTAGCAGCGGAAAGAACTTTATGTGAAGTAATGTAATTTTAAGGTTTGCTTTAACAAGATTACTCATCCTTTCAATAAGCCTTTTTAGCTCAAACTTCTCTTGAGTGAATGTTTTAACAACAATTATTCCTGGAATCGTATCCCATAAGAGTGAACTTACATCAGCCCATCTGCGCCAAGCTTTATGATAAACTTTATGCGATCTTTTCCTGAACAGCGGGATGCCGACAACGATTATAGGTATAGGTAACAACGCAAAAAGGGCTAGGTTTAAATTCATCGAGAATATTATTACACCAATTCCTATTATCTGCAACGTGCTTGTGATCAGCGTTTGGGTCCCCCACGTTAAAAACCACTGAACCCGTCCAACATCATCCGTAACTCTTGTCATAACGCGTCCAGAAGTCATCCTATCATAGAAAGCGAGAGACAATACTTGCAGATGCTCATAAATTTTTACCCTCATGTTATAAATTATTCTCTGCCCAAGATAGGATAGGGTGTAGTTTTGAGCAGCGCCTAAACCCGCATTAAGTGCATAGACCGATATGAAGGCTATCACGATATAAGCAAGCATGCTGATGTTTCTTTTAGCAAAAACATCGTCAAGGAGAATTTTCATGAGGTATGGCGGTGTTAAGTTTAAGGCTGTAATGGATAGCGATAATATTACCGCTAGAATTACATAGTGAATGTGGGGCTTTAAGAAACTTATTAGCCAAAGAAGAGCCTGGGTCTTTTTCACATTGCTCTTTTTAACTAATAGTTCTTCTAGAACTCTTGAGTCTACGTTTTCAGGGTTCAATTCTTTTTTAGCGATTTTATCTATTATCTTAGCCATGTTATAGAAGCTATCTAGGTGTTCACGGGAAAAGCGTATTGTGCTTCTAAATCCACTATAGGTCTCCAGAATTAGCTCAGAGTTACCGATGTAATCCTTAACGAACGCTGAGCGAATCTCGCTTAATGGGACTCGTTCTATACTTTTTATTATTGGATTTAAGATTATAATTTCATCCCTAGTTAAGATAAGCCATCTTTCACCGAAATTTCCATTTTCATCAATATCGCTTGAAACATAATGGATGATTTCTTCCTCATTGAGGAGCGATTTTATTGAATTCATCCTGTTTAAAGTCCATTTTTCATCTGTCAATTGCTATATTTTCCTCCTCCAGGAGGAGCTGTACTTTTGATGAATAACGAATCTTAGTAATAAGTTTTCTCGTTAATTAAACAGTTTTCTAATTACTGGTTTAATCTTCATAGCCCAATCTTAACTCTGCTTTTAAATTAGGTCTCATTATTTCTTTGTAAACTAGGCCGCAAGTTTAAAAGTAACATTGCTAAGTCTTTTCTAGAAAGAGAAACTGATGTGAAGGTGTGGGGAATCAGGCGTGAAATATCGTGTTTTAGGAAGAACGGGTTTAATGGTCTCTGAATTAGGTCTCGGTGGACATGAATATAGGCGGCCTCTTCCAACAACACTTTCTAAATGGGGAGAGATAGATATGGAGAAGTTTGTGGCAACGCAGCCTATGAGAAACGAAATTGTCAAAGGGGCTATAGGGGCTGGAATAAACTACTTTGATGTGACACATATGGAGGAAGTTATGTCGCTGGGTAACGCCCTAAAATCCCTCGGAATTGAAAGAGAGAAGATTTGCATCGCCGCTATGATAGTTTTTCCATTCAGAAAGATGGGGGAGAACCCCCGATCTAAATGGGCTGATGTTATCAAAGACGAGATGGAGAGAATCCTAAATACTCTGCATGCAAAATACGTTGATGTTTTCAATCTACATTTTCCAGAGAATAATTACTCGAGGGAAAAATTCAGCGTCTTCATGAGCATTGTTGCGGAGGCGAAGGAGGAAGGTAAAGTAAGATGGGTAGGTGTCTCAAGCCATGAGCCTCAATTTTTAGCTGAGCTCATAAGAAAATATGACTGTTTCGATGTAGTAATGGTGAGATACAATTATTACCTTCAGGAGGCTAGAGACGTTCTTTTCCCGCTTTGTAGGGCGATGGAAATCGGCGTAATCGCCATGAAACCCTTTTGCTGGCCCTATTATGGGATACCGTTCATGAAGTTTGGGCCTGTTAAGGGAGAGGAGGGAAGCCCATATACGCCAGCCCAGCTATGCCTAAAATGGATCCTTAAGTCCCCAGAGATCTCAACGATTGTGCTATCGATGAACAGTCTAAATGAGCTGGAGGAGAATTTAGATGCTATATCGAAAGAGGGAAAGATAGATGAGAAAATATTAAGCGAATACTTGAATGCGGCTACAGGGCCAGAGGCGAAGGAAAAACTTAAGAAAATGATGAGCGACCCAAACATTGATATAAGGTTCTTCGCTGAGAGAGCCTTATCTGAGATGGAAGCAAGCTAATTTCTGTAAAAAGAAGATGGAAGGTTGAAGATTACTCGCCAACGCATCATCATGGTATACCTTAAGGGGAGCGTGTCCAATAATTGGCTTGTGTCTGGTTGTGCTATATGTTGTTTTATGCTTCGGAGGTGGGATTGCAGGGTGTATGACTTTGATCTCCTTATGGGTTTGCTTGGCCTCATCCTCGAATCCTTAGATATCGGGGAGGTGG
>JAGTQL010000025.1 GCA_018396555.1 Candidatus Bathyarchaeota archaeon
CATGTGGCCCATCCGCTTCTCCCAGCCGGATTCATCAGCTCATTTAGAAGATCATCTACCGTTAAACCCCTGTTATGGGCTAGATCCTTAACCCTTTCAGCTGTAGCCTTCATAACAGTTAAGATAGCCCAGCCCTTCTCAGGCATAAGTAAACTTTACAACAAACCTCTCTATAAATTTGACTAGTCAAATATTAAAGAGTTTTGAGACGAGTTCTAAATTATCTTGTGCTGATCTCCATGGCTTTTCTTGCAATGTTGCATGTGCTTTCGTTTTCACCGCCGTCTTTATTTCATTACTTGAATGGTTACGCTTGCTGTTGGTATTCCGTCGGCTGTAGCGGTCAGAACAATCTCACCGGGTTCACCATTTGAGCGGACAACCACCATTGCGCGTCCTTCATAAACCTTGCGCTGGTTCCCAACGTACATTTCCTCAGACACCGGGTTTCCGCTGCCTACAGCCACGATGGAGCCAACGCCGTAGGCGGTAAAATAGATATTGTTGGTGGCGTTGTGGCAAATGTTGCCTTCAGCATCCACTATCTCTACGGTTACATAGGAAAGGTCGCCGAATTCCGCTTTTAACACGCTTCTGTCAGGTTTCAGACGGATGTTTGCAGGTTTTCCCGCAGTCCTCAACACGCTACGTGAAGTTTCAACGCCGTTTTCATATCCTACCGCCACCAGTTCGCCAGGTTCATAGATGACCTCAAACGAGGCAATGTATCTGTTGGCCTCTCCGGCTGGCTTGCGACCTAGTGATCTGCCATTAAGGAAGAGTTCAACTTTGCTGCTGGTGCTGTATACGTCTACAACCATCGGCTTTCCTTCGCAACCCGGCCAAGTCCAGGAGGAGACAACCTCAGGCCAACTCCAAAGCAAAGCGCGAGGTTTTTTGCCATAAGTCTCTGGTTTATGAACCGCAATATAGGGGGCTTTTGATATGCCCCAAACGCAGTCACGGTAGTAAGACTGGGGTCTCTTGAAGCCGCATATGTCGATGTCGCCGCAGAATGCTTGATGCCAAGGATAAGGCCCGAGGAACGAAAAATCCTCACCCTCATATTTGACCCGTCCAATACCGGCCTCACCGAGGTAGTCGATGACTGTCCAGACGAAGTCGCCGATGACGTAGGGCAACCTCTCAACGGCTTCCCAGTAGTCGAAGGCCATCGAGGGGAAGCTCTCTGTGCCGCATATTATGCGATCGGGGAAGTTTTTTCCATCGCTATCGTAGCGATGTATCATATAGTTGTAGCCCACAACATCCAGGGGCTCTGCGAACTTGGAAGAATGCTCTATCCAGAGCTCATCAGGGATTTTCCTTTCAAGGTTTAAATCGGCGGCGATTAAGGGATAAAGGAAATATTCGGTCAGAGCGCTTGTAATTGCCCTTGTATTATCTAGGCTGCGGATGAAGTCCGCCAATTTGCGTGCGTACGAGTAGCCCTCAGAAAAACCCGTTAGCTCCGGGATTTCATTGCCGATTGACCACATGATGATGCATGGATGGTTGCGGTCGCGAAGTATCATGGAAGCCAAGTCTCTCTGCCACCATTCCTCGAAATACAGGCTATAATCATTAGGATTTTTCGCCTCTCGCCAGCAATCGAAGATCTCATCTATAACTAGCATGCCCAGCCTATCGCAAGCATCCAGAAAGGCTGGCGAAGGCGGGTTGTGGGCGCAGCGCACCGCGTTGAATCCGTTGGCTTTAAGAAGTTCAACCTTGCGTTCCTCAGCCCGATCATACGCCGCGGCTCCAAGCAGCCCGCAGTCATGATGTACACAGCCACCCCTGAGCTTAACGGGGACACCGTTCAACCTGAAGCCGTTATGCGGATCGAAAGATATTGAGCGTATTCCTATTTTAGTATCAGTTTTATCAATAACTCTGCCGTCATGTATGATCTCGCTTCTCAAAGTGTAAAGGTACGGGCTCTCAACAGACCAAAGATTGGGAGAGAATACCTCGAGCTCTTGATCAGCCTCAGCTGAGCCTCCGGCGGGAACATCCAATTCAACTTCTCCCCTAGCGGCCTCTATGCCTGAGGCTGTCAGCAGCGTTGTGCGGACCGTAACTTTAGCCGCCGCCTGACCGGAATTTTCAACGGTGGTTCTGACAGAAACCGTAGAGGCTTCGGGGGAGACTTTTGGAGTTGTAACATAGACGCCCCAGGGAGGTATATGGATGCTCTCGCCGACCAGCAGCCATACGTGGCGGTATATGCCTGAGCCGCTGTACCAGCGGGTGTTCGGCTGAGCGCTGTTGTTAACGAAGACGCGGATCTTATTTTCCTGACCATAACGCAGATATGGGGTTAGGTCGCAGTGAAAGCTGGTGTAACCGTATGGGTGTCTAGCTACAATGTTATTGTTGAAATGCGCAACGGCATTCATGTAAACGCCCTCGAACTCAAGGATAACCTTCTTCCCCCTCCAATCGGCAGGGATGAAGATTGTTTTTTCATATGTTGCCATCCCACCGGGGAAATAGCCGTTGCTGGGGCCTGAGGGCGCATTGGGATCACGTTTTTGAATGATGCTGAAATCGTGAGGTAAATCCACAACGATGCCTTCAGCCTTCTTTACAAAAGGGCTAGGCGCGCCGAAACTGAAAAGCCACTGCCTGTCCAAATTATATTTCTCCATAATAAATCAGCCTCCATTCTTTGAATTTATTTGCAATCTTGTAGCCTAATAAAGCTTTTTGCCTTCTAGCGGAAACCTGCAATAGGGGATATGAAATCTTAAACGAGGGCAAGGGAATTGTGTCAGCAACCGATAATTTTGGATTTGACACCCAGGTCGGGATTTAAACGAATAATGGTATGAATCCTTCATTATTCATCGAAATATGGATCCAATTCTCATTTCATAATCTCAAGGTGATGAGCATCTACTTGCATTTTGGTGACAGTTTTGTCGGTTTATATGCGGGTTCTGAACTAAGTATGGATATGTATGGAGCCTATACTTAGTCCTTGAGCCTCATCGCTCTCGTCTCCCTCTGGGTTCATTGGGAGCACGTCATTTAGCTTAGCTCCTTTCGGGGTGAACCCAGCTCCCCACATCCTAAGGAATGTTTTCCAGATGTTTACCGATGTCTTCCACGATATACTCTTCCATAAATCCTCCAAGATAGCGTTTAGAATGCGCATGTAATCCTCTATAAGCCCGTTTACCTCAAGATTATGGGGAATCGAGTAAGACTTAACCAACAAGCTTCCTGACACCTTCAACCACCTCTTTGTATTTATGGCTTCTTAAGCCGTAGAGTTTTCCAGCGAAGTGGGAAACTATTGTTATCAAATCCTCGACAAGCTCTTCTTGAGGAGTCTTTTCCTCATGGTTTATCGCTTCTATTTCAGTTCCAAAAACCGAAAACAACATTTTCAGCGTTTCGAATCCAAACCTTGTTAGCCTATCTTCGTAAGCAACTATCACTTTAGAAACCTTCTTTTCTTAGACCATCTCTAAGAGCTTTAAGAAGTTTTTCCTTTTCTCGTTCAGTCCAGAACCAATATCTGTTAAAATCTGGATTTCCCCATATCCCCTTTCTTCAGCATAGTTTAAAATGAGCTGTTTTATTTCTGACTTTGTGCGCTATTTATTTAATATGTCTTATTCCATCCATACGCCATGAATAGTCTACGAATGGATACTATCCTCCTACGCTTAGAGGCATTACTGATTAGGGTTAGAGCTTAAGATTCCGCTAAAGCCTATAAGCTGCTTAAGAGAGTGAGTGTAAGCCTCCATCATTAAGCCTAGGCGTAACGCTAGGGCTGATAGGGACCCTCCAGAAAGGCGTAGGGCGATTAGGCTGATTAAAACGCCGGGCGATGGAGGATGAGTAGGATTATGAGATACGAAAGATGCTGGTTCACTGAAATAGCATTCTCAAAATTTAAATTCAATCAATAATTAAGCCGCGAGACAAAAATAGCCGAAAATATTAGAAGATTGCGTTACAAAGCAGAATGCTTTAAGAACATTAGTATGGAGCTTCAAATATTGTTGCAGCAATATAGCGAATGCCTCCTTCACATTTTACAAAATTTTTGGCATCATTGAAGTAATAAACCGTTATAATTTTTCCGTCTGGGAGAAGCGCAGCCCTGGGGTAACCTAAATCTGGGCTTCCTCCATCATCGCGTAAAATAATTTCTTTACCCCATGTCATTCCTCCATCATTACTGATTTTTGCAAGTATTCCATAAGGTGGCGCTCTACGTCCACACACGCATAAAACTCGTATTCTTTTAATTCCCTTTATTTGGGATTTTAAAATTGCGATTTCCATCAATCGATAAAGGAGATATGGTAAGATAAAGAAGATCTCAAGTAATCTGTACAGATAACCGAGTTCATATCTTATATAGATGTTTGAATAAACTTCTGAACTTTGGCAAATTTTAGGTAGTCTCCATCTGGTATAAGGTTTTGAGGCATTTGAGGTCTGACAGGGTCAGCTTGAGGATTTCGTTGGGGTTTCTGACTTTTTGGGCGAACTTCGCAACCAGCTCAACGAAGGACCTGAGGACTTCCATCGCCGCGTACCTGCATCTAGAGCCGACCCGGAGTCTGTTAGCCAGTAGTTGAGTGCTGACTGGTCGTTTCGTCCCATGAAGCTGCTGTTTATCCCTGTGACCGTCTTGTTCTCGCAGACAACCAGCCCCGTCAGGTACCGGGCGAAGTGCTTAAGCTGAGGCTTGGTGAAGCCCCGTTCAGCCTAGGCAAGAACCCCTCAACAAAGCTCGGGTATCTCACAATCGGCAACATCACAACCACCAAAAAGGTAGGCTGGAGAAGGAAGGAATAAGCGCTTCCAACATGCAGACATACATGTCAAAGTAACCTTGAAAACGCACAGAGCCCCGAAAACGTTAAATTTGCCAAAGTTTAGTAAACTTTTTAAGATGATAATTGATGGAAATTCAAATTCTTATGGTCTTATGGTGAGGGTGCAGAATGAGATACGATGCTGTGTTGGTTTTGGACTTTGGGGGGCAATATTGCCACCTTATAGGAAGACGTATAAGAGAGCAGGGAGTATATTCTGAAATTCTCCCTCACAACATAAAGACTGAAGATTTTAAACTTTTGAACGAAAAATTCGATGTTAAAGGTCTAATTTTATCAGGTGGGCCTGCAAGCGTGTATGACGCGAACGCTCCAAAGGTTGATGTGAAAATCTTTGATTTTGGATTACCTGTTTTGGGTTTGTGTTATGGTCATCAGCTCATCGCCCACTTGGCTGGAGGTAAGGTTGGACCTGCTAAGAGAAGGGAGTATGGCGTGGCATACGTGACCATTGACAAGCCTGTTGGCGTTCTAAAGGGTTTAAATAGGATGGAGAAGGTTTGGATGAGCCATAGTGATATTGTGTTCTCGGTTCCTCCAGAGTTTGAGGTTTTAGCGTGCACTGAAAACTGTCCTGTTGCCGCTTTTAGGCATAAGGAAAAGCCAATTTATGGTTTGCAGTGGCATCCGGAAGTGGTTCATACAGAGAAGGGCATACAAATGCTCCGTAACTTTCTCTTTGAAGTATGCCAGTGTAAAGCTAACTGGAGGATGGAAGACTTGATAGGGCGAATGATTGAAGAGGTTAAAGCTGAAGTTGGCGAAGGCAAAGCCATAATAGCCCTAAGCGGAGGCATAGACTCCAGTGTAGCTACAGTGGTTGCCGCAAAAGCTATAGGAGACAGGCTTACAGCAGTTTTTGTTGACCACGGCTTTATGCGGGAAAAAGAGCCAGAATTTGTGAAAAATATTTTCAAAAGATTTAAAATAAATCTTGTAATGGTAAATGCCAAGGAGAGATTTCTAAAAAGGCTTAAAGGCGTAGTTGATCCTGAAAGGAAAAGGAAAATTATAGGTGAAGAGTTTATCCGGGTTTTTGAAGAAGAAGCTGAGAAGGCCGGCGCAGAATATTTAATCCAAGGAACGATTTACCCAGATAGAATAGAGTCTGGATTTAGAAAGTTTTCAGACAAGATAAAAACTCATCATAACGTGGCAGGGCTTCCAACGCGTATTAAGTTTAAGAAGATTGTTGAACCCCTGCGAGACTTGTATAAAGACGAGGTTAGGAAAGTTGCAAAAGTGCTTGGGCTGCCTGAGGAGATAGTTTTTAGACAGCCTTTTCCAGGTCCGGGGCTGGCTGTAAGGGTTGCTGGGGAATTAACTGAGAAGAAAGTTGAGATTGCAAGGAAGGCTGACAAAATTATAAGGGAGGAAATTGAAAAAAGTGGCTTAAAAAGGAAATTGTGGCAGTATTTTGCGGTTTTAACAGACACAAAGGCAACTGGTGTTAAAGGTGATGCCAGAACTTATGGCTATGTTGTTGCCATAAGAGCCGTGGAAAGCCGCGAGGCCATGACTGCAAGTTTCGCAAGAATCCCATATAGGGTGTTGGAAAAAATCTCAACGAGAATAACTAATGAAATACCTGAAGTTGTCAGAGTCGTCTATGACATAACCCATAAACCGCCCGCAACTATAGAATGGGAATAAAACAAAGGCAATTATCCGTACGCGAAGATTCTGACTGAGTGTCTGTTTTCACGTTCTAATTGGAATATTTGCAAAATAAACCCCCATCCATTGGCTTGCATAAATTTTAGCTGGGGGTTGTATGATACTGTCAAGTTATTGGTGTTGCTGGTGGTCTTTTTAGGGTTTGATGCGGCCTTATGAAGTTGTACCATAGGACAAAGAGCCTTATGAAGAGCTTAATCTTGGGGATCGTCCTTTTCCTCACTGGGAAGTTGTTGAAGAACCGTCTAGTCCTTGCCTTCATGGTTCTGAACCATCGTTCGATGCGGGTTCTCTCACCAAAGGTTCTGTGAACCCATTTAAGGCCGAGGGCTTGGAGCGCCTCGGGTACCAAGGGTCTTTATCCACTATGAGGGCATGTCCAATAATTACTTAAATTTAGATGTTTCTGAACTGTTTTTCCGGGTTCAACTATCCTTCGCCACCATTTACAATCGGCTGAAGAGGTGGAAATTCTCTCCCCTTTACTGCTCCAGCATGGAAAACAATTCTCCACAACAATTATTGGACACGCCCGCCTGCAACGAAAACCTATTACGCCTGAATAAACCACTATCCTTAAGGGCTTTAAGAAGCCACTTAACGAGAATCACCTCCCAAAAGCAGATTCTCAAAGCTCCCCTGAAAACATAACTTGACAGTACCGGTTATATCTCCGAAACGCTTATATCCATGTCGGCAATAGGTTACCGATAGCCAATTGATAAATGGCGTGAGGGATAAAATGTGCCGTTCCAAATTCATAGAAACTCCTCATATTTGAACTCTATGTCTACAACGAGGACTAGGACAAGGGTTGAAGATGTCTGTCCAACTAGCGGTTTGTGTCCAATATGCATTAAGGAATGTCCGGTTCTGTGCGAGGTTTCGTTGTCGGCGTTTAGAGGTAGGGAAGCCCTTTACCCGGATCCCAGCATGTTTGGAAATAGCACGGCTGGAGCTTTAAAGGACTACGGCTTAGACTGGTCCCATTTTAATATTCAATCAAGGCTTTTGGGTGCTAATGGCATAGATGAAAACCCTGATGTGGCGATATTTCCAAACGTTGATGTTGAAACAAAGGTTGGAGGCATACCGCTTAAGATTCCTGTGATGATAGGCGCCTACGGTTCAACAGATGTGGCCAGACTACACTGGGATGGGTTAGCGATGGGCGGTGCATTGTCGGGAATAATAGTGACCATTGGAGAGAACGTTTGTGGAATGGATCCAGAAGCCAGAATTGAAGAGGGGAAAGTTGTCTACGCACCCGAACTTAAGAGGAGGGTTGAGGCTTTCCGGAAGTTATGGGATGGAAAATATGGTGATATTGCGGTTCAAACCAATGTTGAGGATCAAAGGCTTGGAGTTGACATTTACGCAATATCAAAGCTTGAGGTAAACATCATTGAGAGAAAGTGGGGTCAAGGGGCAAAGGCTATTGGAGGCGAAGTTAGAGTTGGCGATCTGCAAAAGGCTATCCTCTTGAAGAAAAGAGGCTACATACTCATACCTGACCCTGAAGATCCTGAAGTTCAGGAAGCCTTCAAACAAGGAGTTTTTAAAACATTTGAAAGGCATAGCCGCGTCGGCATGCTAACTGAGAAGGGTTTCGTTGAAGATGTCGAATGGCTAAGAGAGCAAGGTGCTAAGAAGGTGAGCTTAAAAACCGGAGCCTACAGTCCAGAAGCTGTTGCGTTTACCATGAAAGTGGCTTCTGAAGCTAAAGTCGACTACGTAGTATTCGACGGTGCCGGCGGAGGCACAGGGATGAGCCCGGTTCCCATGATGAATGAAATGGGCACACCAACCGTTTACTTGGAGGCGCAGGTTTTAAAATGCACAGAAATTCTCAGTAAGAAGGGTAGATATGTTCCTGACATAGTTATGGCGGGAGGCTTCATAGACGAGACTCAAATATTTAAAGCTATTGCGATGAGCAACTTTGGCGATGGACCATACGTGAAGGCAATACTGATGGGCAGGGCGCCCTTAACCGCCGTTATGAAATCATCCCATTTTGCTGATTTGGCTCAGAAGGGGTTGTTACCAAAATATTTCGAAGAACTTTTCGGCAGCCTGCCTGAAAAATTCTTTATAAGCGTTCCAGACCTGCAAACCATGCTGGGCGGCAAGTTTAAAGAGTTGCCATGGGGCGCAGTTGGACTCTACACTTATCTGGATAGAATAAAGGTTGGCCTCCAGCAGCTGATGGCCGGGGCAAGGAAATGGAAGCTTAATCTACTGAATAGAAGCGATCTAGTGGCGTTGTCGGAAAGGGCCTCAAAGGTTTCTGGCATACCATTGCCTGAGGAAGCATCCAACGGAGTTCTGGAAAGCATACTATCTTAGGTGATAAATATGGTTTCCAGATTCTGTATTGAATGTGAAAACTTTGAGGATAGAATGGAGATAGACGGAGTGGTCTTATGCGCAAGAGGACATCGCCCCGGTGTTGCCTGCCAAGAATTTCAAGACCGGTTTGAAGGCGGTAAAGCTACAGCGTCTAAGACGAGGTTCTGCATAGAATGTAAAAATTTTGAGGATCGAACAGACATAGACGGGGTTGTTGTATGCGCGAGGGGGCATTACCCCGGAGTTAGTTGTCTAGAATTTCGAGATAGAACTGTGGATATTTTCTATTCATATATTTACTGGAGCTACCTTTACAGCACAGGCAATGTTGATGAAGGTAAGGCTTACTGGGAGGCGAAGCTTTCAAAGAGGCTTTCCCCCCAAGAACTGGCATACGCCGTCCTAATGGAATATTTCAGTCTAGGCTTAGACCAGTCTCACTTTATTAGATGTTGGAACGTTGCAAGAAAAATTTATGGACAGAAAATGCCCTTCATCAAGGAAATTCTAGACGCAGCCTTGGAAAGGCACAAATTGTTTGGTGAAAGAACAGATTTAAAAAGGGTTTTCTCGGACTTGCTCTATACAGGAAAATCCTCAGGGGACGTTGTCGTCGGTATTTCCAAAGGCTTTTATAAAGGTGGAGTGATCAATCATGGCGAATGAGATCATTTTTAAGGAAGAGTTGGCTCCAGAAGTTAAGCTCATAAAAGTGCGAGCGCCTCTGATTGCTAGAAAGGCAAAATCAGGACAGTTCATAATTTTAAGGGTAGACGAAGATGGCGAAAGAATCCCCTTAACCCTAATAGACTGGAACCCAAAAGACGGCACAATAACCCTAGTGTTTAAGGAGGTTGGGGCGTCCACAAAGGATCTTGGAAAACTGGGAGTGGGGGACGCTATCCACGACTTAGTGGGGCCGCTTGGAAAACCAAGCGAAATCCCCCTTCACAGCAAAGTGTGCGTAATCGGTAGGGGAGTTGCCATTGCAGCAGCTTACGAGAGGGCTAAGAAAATGAAGGAGGCAGGCAACAATGTTACAGCCATAATCAGCGCCAGAACGGCTAAACAGCTAATCTTTAAGGAACAGCTTAAAGGGGTATGTGACAAACTCTATATGGTTACTGATGACGGCTCAGAAGGAGCAAAAGGGTATGCCAACGATTTTCTCATAAGCCTCCTAGAGTCTGGGGAAAAGTTTGATCTAGTTTACGCTGTTGGGGCGGCAACTTTAATGAGGTCAATTTCAGAAACAACCAAACCCTACAAGATTAAAACAATTGTCAGCCTCAACTCCTTAATGGTGGACGGGACAGGAATGTGTGGATGCTGCCGTGTAACAGTTGGCGGTAAACCCATGTTTGCATGCGTTGACGGCCCGGACTTTGACGCTCATCTAGTGGACTTTGAGGAGTTCAGAGCTAGAATCCACATGTATGACGAGGAGGAAAGAATCGCCCTAAAAATAGCGGGTGAATGTGGATGCAGATGCTAGAATTTAGACTAAAACAAGTTAGGATGCCAGAGCTTCCAGTTGAAGAACGTTTGAAAACTTTTAACGAGGTGGCTTTAGGATACTCTGAAGAGCAGGCTTTAGCCGAAGCCTCAAGATGCCTCCAATGCACACGTCCCCTATGCGTGGAAATGTGTCCACTACACGTTGACATACCTGAATTTATAAAGCTCGTTAGGTTAGGCAATTATGGGGAAGCCGCTGAAAAAATCCGGCAGAAGAACTGTATGCCATCAGTCTGCGGAAGGGTATGCCCACAAGAAGTATTATGTGCCATGGGATGCAAAAACACCATAGGCGACCCCATAAACATAGGAGCCCTTGAACGGTTTGTTGCCGATTGGGAATTAGAAACTGGAGCAGCTGTTCCCGAAATAAGGCCGTCAACTGGGAAAAGCGTGGCTGTTGTGGGAAGTGGGCCAGCAGGTTTAAGCGTGGCGACAGAATTGGCGAAAAGGGGACACCACGTAGTCGTTTTTGAGGCACTACATGAGCCAGGCGGCGTTTTAATCTACGGCATACCAGAGTTTCGCCTTCCAAAGAAAGTTGTTAAAAAAGAAATTGATTATGTTAAAAAGCTTGGAGTTGAAATAAAAACGAACGTTATTGTGGGCAAAACACTAACAGTAGACGACCTCTTCGACGAAGGCTTCAACGCTGTTTTCCTAGGCACTGGAGCAGGCTTACCTAAGCTTTTAGGCATTCCAGGAGAAAACCTATGCGGCGTCTATTCCCTAAACGAATTCTTACTAAGGATAAACCTTATGAAAGCAGGCCTATTCCCCCACAAAAGTAAAACTCCCATAAAAGTTCGGGGCAGAGTTGCAATACTAGGCGCAAGGGGGATGGATGCTGCAAGATCTGCTCTCAGGCTGGGAGCCGAAGAAGCCTGCATATTCTACCAAAGAAAAGTTGTGGGAAGAACCGACGACATAAGGCGAGGATTAGAAGAGGGAGTAAAACTACACTCATCAACAAAGCCTGTTAGACTTATAGGCGACGAGAAACGGTGGGTAAAACTAGTTGAACTCGTAAAGCTAAAGCCGGGACAACCAGACAGGACAGGTAAACCAAAGCTAATTCCAGAGCCAGGCTCAGAATTCCTCTACAGCGCAGAAACAGTCATCATTGCAACAGAACACGTACCCAACACTATTGCAGCAACAAACACCACACGAAACATTAAAATTGCAGAAAAGAATAAAACAATAATCGTCAACCAAGAAACCCTAGAGGCGGCAATCGGAATTTTCGCAGGAGGCGATGTAGTAAGCGGAGCCGCATCAGTCATAAAAGCCATAGAAGCTGGGAAAAGGGCAGCCCAATCAATAAACGCCCACATTTCAAAACATTAAAAACAGGCATAGTTCCATCTTAATTTTTACGATACGTTATATTCTTTTCATTTCCTCAATAGGAACCAAACAGTAAGAAGCAAAAGTTTCAATTTTCGCCCCTCCCTCCAAAAGAGCTGCTGCCAGAGCAAGGCCTCCAACCATACATAACCCAAACCTGTCCATGGACACCGGCACGCCGAGCACAGGTTCATTTAGAATGCCCAAAGCCAAAATGCCTCCCCAGCCCCTATCCTTCAGTGTGGAAATAATTTTATGTGTTCTTTCCCTAGCTTCAGCCACAATCTCCCTCATCCCCACAGGCAGAACCCCAGATCCTGTTTTAATAACCTTCAAGACAGAAGTCTGATTGCTTCTAATGAAAAGCTCAAGCGGAGAAATTGTTGTCCCTTCATAGGAAATCATATCAACAAAACGTAAAGGTTTACCGTTCACCACTTGAACTAACCCGCCATACTTAAAAAATAATGGAATTCCGGAACGGATAAGCACCCCATCCACAGTCAGATCGCAAATTGTGAGAAGGCCAATCTTTCCCTCAGGAACAACAATATTCTGATACTCTTCATTCTCCTCTAAAACCTTAATATAAGGAGCCAAAAGCAAATTTGTAGCATGTAAACCATCCACTATGTGCAATATTTCATCATGAAAAGACTTATCCACAACAGAAACGTTCGCAACCACCATCCCAGAATCTGCAACATAATCATATGTAACCGAACAAGCCATCGACAAGAAACGAGTAATAACAAAACCAACCCTCTGAGAAACCAAAGCTCTACTAAGCTCCGCCAAACCCTGACTAGTTATGGTTCTCCCACTTCGCTCATGCCCAGCAACCAAACCCTTTAACTCCAACAATTGAAGATGATACCTTACAGTTCTCTCACTTATGAAGAAACCCCTTTTCTCCAGCTCCCGTTGAAGCAACCTCGACCCAACAGGTTCAGCTGACTCACTCAAAATCCTCAATATCTCAATTTCCAACCTAGAAATCTCAACAGACTTAACCATACACCATCACAAGAGAATGCTTCCAATGACTTATAAAATTTTACTTTGAGGTGGTTTTAAAATATTTAAGCCTTTCATAGACTATACCTCATGTGTATTATTATGCATGCGAATGTTATCGCGGCCTTAAACATTGCTGCTAGCCTTTCATATCTTATTATCGCCCTTCTGAATGCTGTTAGCCATGCGAAGAACCTCTCAACGGCGCTCCTCATGCGTTTATAGGTCTCCCTATCAAGCCTGTATGGCCTTCCACGCTTGAGTTTACGCCTATTCCTTGGATTAACCTCTATATTCGCCTTTATCCCTCTACGCTTCCACGCTCTAACCTCTTTTGTATCGTATGCTGAGTCTCCTATGACCTCCTTAGGCCTACTTAAGGGTCTACCTTTACCACGCTTAACTCTTATGTCTTTAGGGAGTGGTGTGAGGCGGTTTGAGTCGTGCTCATCACCAACTTGAACGCTTAATGGTAAGGCTTCATGCGATACAGCCGCATGCATCTTCGTACCCTTAATCCTCCTATAGCCATCGTAGCCAATTAGCTCCCCCCTTCCTAGCCTTGATGGTTGTGCTGTCGACGGCAACTCTATCAAGGATTTATCTTACCCATCGAGTACCCCTTATATATCAAAGCATTAAGTACCTGCTCCCACACACCTTCCCTCTGTCAGCGCTTAAGCCTCCTAAAAGCCGTTGAGTAATACGTATACCTAACAGGCATATCTATCCATCAGCAACCAGTAACCAACACGTATAGGATTCCATTCAGAACAGCCCTATCATCAACCCTAGACCTACCCAGTCCCAGCCCTAGGAGGAAGCAAAGGCCTAATAAACCCCCTCAACATCGGGGGTTTATTATCTTCGCTAATAAGCGAAGATAATTAAAAAACTTTAAGGGCTTAGTCAAGAAATGTGAATCTAAAAATTGGGAAAAAGAAGATTCTATTAGAGAAAGTGAAGGCATGGATCAATTGCTTTCCAACATCTTGGAATAGTTAACGAGATATTAATATGCTGGATAAAGCTCTGTGGCTTAATTCATGCTGAAACTCAGATTTCATTCTTCTTTTTCCCTTCCGCTCAATTTTCATTTAAATGTTGGATTTCAGGTTAAATCTCACGGCTATCGCTGTTTGAGGGATAATTCAGCCGCCAAAAAATTCGACAGAAAATAATCCGAAAATGAAAAAGAAACCAAAAACAATCAATAATAGAAATTAAGCCACAAAGCACTGGATAAAATCGCTAAAATAGTAGTAAACGAATTTTAGAAAAACTCTGTCAGAAAACATCCTCCAGTCTTGGAATTAAGAAAAATCTGCAACTTGACACGGCTGAAAGAAGCGCTTTCAAGAGAGGGGATAGATGCGACGCCTAAAATAGGTTTTTAAGTCGTTTAATTTTTATCATCTCAATAAATAATGATGCGTTTGGAAAGGAATTAATGTGACTGCGGTGTTTAAGCCGATTTAACGGTGAACAAAAGATGGCTTTATCACTCGCAAGACAAGGCGTGCCCTTGGAGGCGAACATAACTACGCCGTGTTTAAGCGCTGTCGTTCAAGACCTCCAGGTGAAACATACAAAAAGATAATTGTACCTGACCCTGAAAATGTATGGGGTAATGTGAATAAAAGCGGGGAGATACTTTACCTTCTCCAAACTGAGAAGAAAAACTGGCCTAACTATGTCGGGGAATACATGAACGGCCCTGGCATAGGGAACATAGTTAAGTTGGATGATCAATATTTTCTGGTATTCCATGCGCGTAGACCTGGAAAAACCCGCCTTAATGGTATGGGAAGATATATTTGGAAGATTCCATTAAAGATTAAAATTGCAAATGAGATACCGACGTATAAGTGGATTCAACCCGTTCTCCCCGGAGACAAAACAGAATAGAGCGGTTAATCAAAGGCTTCATCGAAGCTGGCTTCGACATTCCAAATCCAGTTCAAACCTCAGCTGCAAACATGGATCCGCAGAGATTCAAATCGAAATACGGGGAAAAGATCACTTTTTGGGCGGCGTGGATACTCAGCGAACCTTACCGTTTGGTACCCCCGACCAGGTTAAACCCGACCAGGTTAAAAAAAGAGGTTTGCGAACGCATTCAAATATTCGCTCCGGGCGGAGGCTTCGTCTTCAACACCGTACATAATGTCCAGCCCAAAATTCCGATAAAGAATATCTTGGTAATATATGAAGCGTTCCAGGAATATGGGGCATATCCAATTCAACGATAAGCCTATACAACTGTTTTATGGAGTCCCTTTTATAAGGCCGTTATGGAGAACTCACGACTCGTTTGTTGAGCTTAGACGGCGGGTTTAAGGTGGCTGAGCAAAAGCAGCATGCGTAATGCACACGCCAATAAAATTACTATAGTGGTAATTTTTTCTTAGGGATAACAACTGTAGTAATTTCAAATCAGGGAAGAGAGTAGTTTTACGACGGCTTAGCGGCTCCTACATAAGGATGCTATAAACCCTGCACAAGCAGTAGCGTGAGTTAAATATGCCCTCTTAAAGTTCTGGGCTTTACATGCAGAGAATAGGGGGATGGATAGGTTTAGGATGTTTGATGAGAAGCCCATCATGAAAGCAGATGGAAATTTAAACGGGTTTACCCTCTTCTCCAAAACTAAACTCAAGATGATGGCTAAATGAAGCCTTAGTATGGTGGGGCTGGAGAGATTTGAACTCCCGTCACGAGCGCCCGAAGCTCGTAGCCTAGACCAAGCTAGCCCACAGCCCCAGATTGGTGTCTACACATTTAATCAAACTTTTAGATAAATAAAAACTTTAATGGGAATTTTTTTCTCCTACTCTTTAATAAGATTTTTGTAGTTGCTAATATATGGATTTACATGGATTACTCCTAATATTTTCACTATTGCATTGGTGAGTTAGCGGCTGTTAGTTTTCCACCCTTATCAGAGCCGCCCTGCAGGGGCGGTTAACGCCGCAGCATTCCCGTTAAAAGAGCATCAGATTTTTATATCTTAATTTTGATAGATACATTTTAGGGAAGGGATTGTTTGGATAATTTAGCGAAGACCCTTTCTATTTTATCCTTAACTCTTCTATCCTTGAACCTTATTTTACCCATAGGGCTTATGATCATGCCTCTGGAAGCGAGTTTTTCAGAGAAATTTACATATTACGGTGTTGTTCCCTCGAGATTGTGGCGTTATGAACTTATCGATCAGTTCGATATTAATTCCGGGTTGGAACTAGCCTACGAACCGAACGCTTTATGGTTGCTTGCAATAGCCTCATGGAATGATCAGACAGATGTAAAAGTTTATAATCTTACAGCTGGGGAGATGATATCTCATGCAATCTTAAACATTATGGAGAAGCATTATGTCCTCTTAAGAAATGGAACAATATTTAAGGTCGAGTCTAACAACCCGATATGCGTTTTACTTCTAAATTATCAGAGCATACCCTTAGGTAATGAGACTTCCGTTCCCACCCCAAATACCTTTTATCCAGCAATGGATGGATCGTACGTTGGGAAAGAGTTTGTCCTTTTAGCTTCATCGGATCTGCAAAGGAGGTTTATGATATTTGCCCTAGAGAAATCTGACATAAAGATAATGGATGAGACAGGGGCAATCATTAAATCTCCATCGCTTGAGCCAAACTCATTTGAAAGGATACTGCTGCATCCATGGCACGTATATAAGATTGAATCAACAGGACATGTAATGGTGCAGTCTGGGGATCCCGGGGGGCGGGGAAGCTACCACTATAGCTTCGCTGTACCGTCTGTTCAGGGCGGGTTTGTTGGAACAGACTTTTACACGGCTGCAGCTACGACAATAAATGAGGTGGAGGATTATGGCTTCCGCGTCTCTGCCATTAAGACGGCGGATTTCAAAGTGTACGATTTAACGACTAGGCAGATACTATTTGAGGCCAAAGTTGAGGCTGAAGATAGTGTTAGGTTCAAAGTTAAAGCTGATGCAATAAAGGTTGAAAGCAGCGCGCCAATCTCGCTTTCGTTCATCCATGACGGATACTTTTTCCGATCTTCTCAGTGGCCAGACTTTGGAAATTGGGGTTATGGAGCCGGCGTCATCTTCATAGGTGTTAAGCCGAAGGAGTATATGCCAATATATCTGCCAATAAACTCCACTTGCGAAGCCTACATATTTGCTGGTGGAAGCGCTCGGATTGAAGTTGACGGAACAGTTATGATTGCGGATGCTGATAAGCCTATCTTAATAACTCAGCCGGGGATGCACGTGATAAAGAGCGATGGCAACATCATTATTCAAGCAGTTCATTGGCCTAAGATCCCGGAAAACCAAGGGCTTGAGCACCCTGGAACCGTTGTCCCATGCATAGAAACGGTGCATATTACCCGCCAAATATCCTTAACTCCTTTAACGGAGGCTTTCCCCCTCACCAATATTATCGCAATAGGAGCGGCAGTTGCGGTTAGCGTGATAGCTGCCTGGGTGGCATATATTAGAAGGCGAAAACGGAGCTACGCATACAAATAATTTAACCTAATTCTTAAATTAATCATTTAGAAATACAATTACGCTTCAAGGAAAGATCAATTTTTGTGATCGCTCAATCCATAATGAGCATTAAGAGATCCTGGTTTAAGCGATGTTTTAATGTTGGAGATTAAAATAATTAAATGCAGGGTGAAGATTGAAGTGTTGAATAAGGAAGCTGAAAAGGTAATATTAACCGCTCAGAGAAATGAAATTACTGAACATTTCATCTACGAGAAGCTGGCTCGATCAATAAAGGATGCCCAAAATCGAGAAGTTTTAAAGCGCCTTTCAAACGATGAACTTAAACATTACGAGTTTTGGAAGAAATACACAAATGAGGATGTAAAGCCTGACAAGTTTAATATTTGGAAGCATTTTTTGATCTCAAAGATCTTCGGCATAACATTCGGAATAAAGCTGATGGAAAAAGGCGAAGAAAAAGCCCAGGTTACATATGCAAAAATATCTGAGTCTTTGCCTAACGCAAGAGATATCATGAAAGACGAGGTTGAGCATGAAAAGCAGCTTACGATTTTAATTGATGAGGAAAGGTTAAGATATGTTGGCTCTATGGTCTTAGGCTTGAACGACGCGCTTGTTGAGCTTACCGGCGCCCTTGCAGGGTTCACGTTTGCCCTTCAAAACACACGTGCAGTCGCAATGACTGGCTTAATCACAGGGGCAGCGGCCTCGCTCTCAATGGCTACATCAGAATACCTATCAACTAAATCGGAGGGAGGCGCCAAAAATCCCTCCAAGGCAGCGGCGTACACTGGCATTGCTTACGTTCTCACAGTCCTATTTCTGATATTCCCATACCTACTTCTCACAGACGTATACGCTTGCTTAAGCTTAACTATACTAGCTGCAATCACCATTATTTTCTTATTCACCTTTTATATTTCAGTTGCAAAGGACTTGCCCTTCAGAAAAAGATTCCTCGAAATGACGGTGATTAGCCTTGGAATAGCAGGCCTAACATTCATCGTAGGATTTTTATTAAGGACATTCTTAAATATAGAAGTAGGCTAGCGGTTAAGGAATCAATCCTTAATGGAGCTGCTTCTGATCCCTAAAAGGAAACCCGAACGAGTATTTAACATTTTAACATGATAACCTTATTAAAGGGCGTTTCCTATCGCTTCCATAGGAGCTTCGGGTCTCATGAATAAATCCTTCAAGGAATTCCTCTATGAAGATCTAAGGTTTACTGTTTTTAACGGCGTCTATGAGCCTAGCGACGATACGTTCCTCATAGCTGAAAACCTTCATGTTGGGAAGGGCGAGGAAGTTTTAGATGTAGGCACCGGATGCGGGATATTAGATGTGCTCTCAGCTTTTAAGGCTTCAAGGGTCATCGCCATTGACATGAACCCCATAGCCGTCAGATGCGCTAAAGCTAATGCTGATAGAAACGGCATTTCAGAGAAAATTGATTTCATATGCGGGGATCTGCTCAGCCCGCTTAGGGATGGCGTCTCTTTCAATCTTGTTCTGTTTAACGCGCCCTACCTGCCCGTTGAGGAAGAGCCTAAGGATTGGCTGGATTATTCTTGGTCTGGGGGGAGAAGCGGGAGGGAAACCGTAAGAAGGTTCATTGAAACCGTGTCTGAATATGTGAAGATTGGCGGGCGAATCATGCTTGTTCAATCGTCGCTATCAAATATAAATGAAACCTTAAACGACCTCAAAGAGAGAGGCTTTGAGGCCAACATAGCCAATGAAAAAAGGTTCTTCTTCGAAACAATATTGCTGATCAAAGCCATAAAACATTAAACATTATTTAAACTAATTTTTTAAACTTCGGAAACTAACTTTTTAATGCCTAAATTCAAAATCGAAAAGAGAAATATGGCATCTTAAAAATGTTTAAACCTTAAATCTTCAAAATTAGAATTTGAGATATAGTAGACTAGGTTGTGCATGATTTTGTCTGGAAAGAGAAGGTTGGGCGCAAGGATCCTTAAGGCAGCCTCATCCGGTTTAAGGCTCAGCATATTAAAATTGCTGTTTGACAGGGGGCCCTTATCATACACCGAGATAATGAATAACTTAAAGCTAAGCCCAAATAAAGATGCGGGAAGATTCGCATATCATCTTAAGCTACTCCTAAGCATGGACCTTATTAAACCAGATGTGGAATCTAAGAAATACATGCTGACAGATTTAGGCAAATCAGTTGTTGAATTTGCAGGCAGCCTTGAGGAGAGCGCCTTCAGAAAAAGGATGCTTGTAAGAACATCCCGCTTAGCAATAGAGCGATTTAATAGAAACAAGATCGCTGAGTCGCTTACTAGGGAGGCTGATGTGCCAATAGACTTAGCGCAAAAGATCGCCCGTGAAACTGAAGATCGCTTACAGAAGCTCGACACGAAATATTTAACGGCGCCATTAATCAGGGAGTTCGTAAATGCAATTCTCATAGAGCGTGGGCTGGAAGAGTATAGGCATAAGCTGACACGCCTCGGCCTTCCAGTCTATGATGTAACTCAACTGATAAAGTCCATGGGTTCATCATTATCTAACGTTGAGACAATACTTGTAGCGGCCGGAAACAAGGTTGTTGAGGAATATACGCTTCTGAACATTCTCCCAAGGGATATTTCTGACGCCCATTTATCCGGAGCATTAAACCTTGAGAATCTTGCATGCTGGATACTAAAATTAAGCGGTTTCCTACATGATCTAAGATTCTTCTTTAAGCGTGGATTAATTTTTAGGGGGCATTACTCCGGATTCTTCTCGACGAATCCTCCAAAAAGCTTTAGGGCTGCCCTAAACTTGACAGCCGATATTCTGAAGCTTGCATCCGCTGAAATATCATATGAGCAGGGCGTAGACTTCTTCAATATCTTTCTTGCGCCATTCATTAGGGGGCTTTCCAAGGATGAGATTAAGGAAAACTTAACTTACTTCATTTCCTCAGTGAACCTCACAGTTCCAGTAGGCGTATCGATCGGGATTGAGACCAAGATACCTAGGTTTCTAGCTGAAAGCAAGGCTCTGGGTCCGGATGGCAGCATCACCGGGATTTACGACGATTACTCGGAGGAAAGCAACATATTAGCCACGCTGCTACTGGAAACCTTTAACACAATAGGCGAATCTAAACCCATATTCAACCCCAGCGTAATAATTAAAGTGCGCCCTGAAATGTTGACTGGAAACGAGGAGGAGCGCATTCTCTATGAAGCCCATAAATTGGCAGTTTATGGCCTCCCATACTTCGTCAACCCATCCATTAGCGGCAATGAGGCATCATCATATATGGCAACAGGCCAAAGTTTTTCCGCCAACTGGAAAGGCGACTGGGAGCTTGACATAATTAGAGTCGGTTACGTTGGAGACGTAACAATAAACCTTCCTAGGGCAGTTTATGAGGCTAAGGGCGACAGAAAAGCCTTCTTCGAAAACATGTATGATTTAACCGAGAAATCTCTAAGAGCGCTGGAAATAAAATACTTAACGCTGAAGCAGCGCGCACGAGAGGGTCTCTTACCATTCATGATTCAGGGGGGCTTAAGAGATCCCTACTGTATGCTTGAGAACTCGCTTTCAATTCTAAGCCCCGTAGGTTTAAATGAAACCGTTCAATTAATAACGAAAAAAGCCATATATGAAGGCGACGAGCCGCTGAAACTTGCTGAGGAAATATCCCTCTACATGCAGAGAATCATTAATGAATACTCAAAAAGACAGGAAATACGCTGCGCCCTCTCCCTGACTCCCAACGTCGAGTCCTCCGGAAGAATGGCCATGCTTGATATTGAGCGCTATGGGCTAGCTGAAACAAATATAAGCGGCAGTAGGGAGAGACCCTACTACAGCGACATCAATGCTATAGCGCAGAATGCAGATTTACCGCTTGAAAAGTTCCTCAGCATAGAGGAGAAGCTAAGCGCAATATTCGATGGAAGCAACCTCGTTAAAATACCCGTGAGGGCCGAAACAGACCAAGAGCAGCTATTATCCACAACAAAGAAAATAGTCAGCAAATTCAATATTCCGCTGTTCACATATAACATGCCCCTGACGTACTGCGACATCTGCCGCAAAACATTCCTCGGAGACCATATAAAATGCCCATCATGCGGATCAGCTAACGCAATAACAAAATTCATCCGAGAATCAGCAAGATACAAACCGGCCAGGCAATAACCAAAATCCTTATTCGAAGGGAAA
>JAGTQL010000026.1 GCA_018396555.1 Candidatus Bathyarchaeota archaeon
GGAACAGAAATCATGAAGAAGAATGTAATTTAGAAGCTATGTACCATCTCCTTTATATGAGCGTTTTTTATTTGATGATTTATGGTTAGGGAGATCTTTGAGGTTTCTGAACCTATTCCGCTTATAGGCTGTATCGCCTTCGATTTAATCGATAGAGGTACAAATATTATTCAAATTCGTCCAATCACAACTTGCCCACTTTCATGTATATTCTGCTCGACCGATGCTGGTCCAAAGTCTAGGTGCAGACGAACTGAATATATTGTTCCCTTAGATTATCTCATCGATTGGTTTAAGAGCATTATCGCCTTTAAGGGCGAACGTGGCATAAAAGCACATATTGATACCGTTGGTGATCCAATAACATATCCAAAAATAACCGATATGGTTTCATCCTTAAGTCAAATAAGCGCCCAGCAATTCCAATTCCATATAGGCACTCTGAAATTATACAGGTTGTAGTAGTAGGTCCAGGATGGCTTAGGGATGAGGTGCTAGCTATAACTGAGAGGCGCGATAGAAGCGTAACTTTTGTGAACGCTGAGAAAATTCCGATCGGAACTAGACTTAAAGCGCGCATAATATCTAGCAAAGACAATATTTTTGTTGCCAAGCCTATCTGAACTCTTTATTTCAAGACTGGGCTATTTGAAGACTGTAATATTAAATCTAGGTGGATGCGCTGATAATAATTTTCTTTGATCCTAGAAATATATTAGTTTATGAGAACATTTATTCCATCTCATTCTCCTAAATCTTGCCAATTTTTCATAATCTTGGCAACAGAAGATTCGAAACAGATAAATGGCTCCTGGATCAGCTTATAGTTTGGGATGATGCAAGGCGACGGCGCGGAGCCCACCTTATGAGGTGGGCTGTGACGCCTATTAAAATGACTAACCTCCGCTGACCAGAAATAGAAAATTGGCTTTATTTATTTTTGAGGATGCTAAATCTTTTTAGGCTGACTACATCTCTTAATTTTATCTATAGATGATTAAATGGATAAGTGAACCGGAGGTTTAGAGTTGAGGCCTAAAGTTATTGTTTCATCCGGCATAAGAACTGATAATCCAGGGCTCTTTGAGGAGGAACTGAGCGGTATAGCAAATGTTTTCTTCAGTACATTTAGGAGGGATGAGGCCCCTCCTGAAGAGATTAGGGATGCTGACGCGATGATACTGGCCTTAGAGCTGATTGATGAGCATGTACTCAAGTATTTTCCGAAGCTGAGGATTATTGCGAGGTATGGGGTTGGTTATGATACGGTTGATGTTGAGGCTTGTACGAGAAGAGGAATATATGTAACCTATACGCCTGGAATTCTATCCCACGCAGTGGCTGAGCTAACTATAGGATTGATGCTCTGTCTTTCCAGAAGGCTGATTCAGGCGGATAATTACGTGAGAACAGAGTGGGCTAAGCCTAAAAAGCCAATGTTTCCCATGGGCATAGACCTATATGGTAAAACGCTGGGAATAGTTGGGCTTGGACGGATAGGGTACGAAGTTGCCGTTAGAGCCAAAGCTTTCAATATGAAAATAATGTATAATGATGTAGAACGTAAATATGAAGCAGAGAAGGTTCTAGAAGCCCGGTATGCGGATTTGGAAACCCTTCTAGGGGGTTCAGACTTCGTATCGATACATGTTCCTTTAACTTCTCAGACGAGGGGGCTCATAGGTGAAAGGGAACTTAGGCTAATGAAGCGAACAGCCTACGTGATCAACACTTCGAGGGGGCCGGTTATAGATGAGGACGCGTTATGCAGAGCCTTAAGGGAGGGTTGGATAGCGGGGGCCGGTTTAGATGTATTCAGAAGGGAGCCTCTTCCATTAAGCAGTCCGCTTGTTGGCATGGAGAATGTTGTGTTAGCGCCTCATGTAGGAACGTATACCAGAGAGACCCGAAGGGCTATGGCATTAATGTGCATAGAGAATGTTCGGTCGGCGCTGATCGGTGAGATTCCGCCAAACTTGGTGCCGGAGCAGAAGGGGAAATATTTGAAAGGGGGCCGTAATTAATTTAATTTTCATTTTAGGAACAAAATGTTGAAAAGTTCGATTTAGTTAAATCTTCTTGAGGTAACCATAATGGTTATGGAAGACTTCAATTTGCTCATCTCAACCTCTAGGGGGAACGAGAACAACGCTTGTTCAGAAATATGGTTTCTCCTAGGAGAACTCGGCGATAGAGAAGCAATCGTTGATAGAACAGAAGTTTCGGGGTTAGTGGTTGCAAAAACAAACCTAGATCCATTTAAGGCGATAGAGGGTTTAAGGAGTATACTTAAGGAGAGGCCTTGGGAGTTTCGGTACGTCCTCAAGGTTGTGCCAATAGAATCCGTCGTTAGAACGAGAATAGAAGAGATAAGGAGGGCCGCTGCGAGGCTGCATTATAAAATACTTGAGAACGAAACATTCAGAGTGACTGTTGAAAAGAGGCATACAGAGCTTTCAACAAAAGATATTATTGAAACGGCCGTTGAAAACCTGAACCGTAAGGTGGATCTCACTAACCCGAATAAAATCATATTGATTGAGGTCCTCGGTAGGTTGACCGGCATATCGGTGGTTAAACCACAAGACATATTATCAGTTACAAAAGAGAGGGAATCTTGACGACAATCTTCTAAAATTAAAAGAAAGATAGAAATAGGCTTAACGTTCTGTGACTAGGAGGGCCGCTCGCTCAATAAGAATATTCTTCACTGCATCTTTCAATGAAGCCCTTATTGAAGCCTCTATCTCTGGTTTTGATATTTTAAATGTTTCTATTACGCCAGAAACTTTTTCATCAGTCAATTCAATAATGCATTGATCTCTTTCACCGCCCAAAATATTTGAAATGTGATTAAGCGTGGCAATAGCCTTAGCGCGATCATCGGCAATAATGATTAGGGCTGCGCTAGAGGAGTAGGGTTTAATGCCTAAAATCTCAATGGCCTTTTTAATTTGGTTCTGTCCGGAGGCGAACAATAGAACCTCAACCTCGAGGCTCCTAGATACGTTTATGCCGGTTTTGAAGGATTTTAGCGCGTTTAGAACAGCAAAGTATATGTGTTCGAAGCCAGCTACTAAGGCGGCGTCTAAAATTTGAACATGACAGTTTCTGGAAATGCCTTTAATAAAGCTAAATAACGAGTCTACGTTGTCAATTTTTATGTTTTTGAATCCCTCGACTATCAGATGTTTATCTAAAACTCTAGCTTCTATCATTTGATCTCACCTAGAGCTTCGCTTATGAATCGGTTCACTAAGCGCTCATCCATTCCGCCCTCGATAAGCTTCTTCTTCGCCATTTCTATTGGCGTATCGCTTCGAATACATCTTTCAATGAGATTCCTAACGGTCTCTTTCCTCTCCCATGGGAAGATTATCCACCGCCTAGTAACCCTAATGTAGTAATCCGGCTTAATTATGCTCCATGGCTTATAATATATAGTTGCAACCTTAACTTCGCCTGCTTTATGTTCTAAAACATGGCTTCTAACCAACTCAAGGCTTCTGCCAGTATCAGCAACATCGTCCATTATTAAAACTCTCTCACCCTCAACGGGCATAGAGAGAGGCTGAGTTATGATCGGCTTACTTTCAGTTTCAGCAATTCCACGATAGAATTCAACTCTGACATTAGCCAGCTCCACATTACCGAGAAGATCGGACATAACTCTAGCTGGAGGCCAGCCGCCCCGTGAAACACCAACTATCACGTTTGGTGAGAATCCATTATGCCTAATCATGTCGGCTAAAGCGAGAAGCATATCGTAGATTTCATCCCATGAGGGGGCCTCAAACTCCACGTTTAAGCCCAATGTGCTGTCACAAAGCAAAAATAGGTAAAGTGTAAATATAAGAATTTAAATTGAGTCCAAGCGAATACGCATCTGCCCATCACAGTTTACGCCTTAATTATTCGTAGATTTCGATTTTTATGCGATCTCTTGAAGAGCTCTCAACCTTTTAACAATGTTCGGATGTGTTGAGAAAAGTTCAGTTATCTGCTCTATCAAAGTGACTTTGCGCCTCAAATATTCAGCAACAAGCTCGCTGTCGTCTCTTATCATGCCGCTTCTGGAGAGCACGAGGGAGTCTTTCTCAGCGCTGTCAGGATCCGATATAAAGAGCGCTTTGAAGGAGCTTAGTCCACCCATGTTGCTGTATCTTCTACTTATCCTGGTCGTTGAGCGGACGATTTTAACCAATCCTTCTGAGAGTTTCCTTGCGCCCTCATTTACAACCGTTGCACTGTGCCTATCAGCGTAATACTCCCTCAGCCTACTTAAGTAGAGTGTGAATAGTGTTAATACCCAATAGAAGGCTATGCTGGCAACACCTATAAGCGCCATTAAACTACCGTTTCTGCGCTCATCTCTTCTGGTGTACATTGATGACCACATTAATGAGTAACCTACATAATAGAATACTGCTGGCAATAAGGAGACAAACATCATTATTTGAACATCACGATGCTTTAAGTGTCCAATCTCATGTCCGATCACAGCTTCAACTTCCTCCATATCAAGCGTGTTCAGTAAGCCTATTGTTATAGCGACTCTGTTGCCAGTCAGGGGTGAACCGTATGCGAAGGCATTGGGTATAGGAATATTTGCTATCTTTATTTGGGGAGTTTTTACGCCGCTTGCCGTGCTTATCCTCTCAACAATGTTATATAACTCGGGTTCCTCAGCCCTTGAAACATTTCTAACACGGTATATCGCGTCAATGATATAGGGCGCAATAAGCCACTGTAGAAAATTAAATGAGAAAACGAGAACGCCTAGGGCTATTATGTTAAATGCGTCGATTAAAGCCAATATTATCGTGAAGAAGAGCGTGGACAACCCTATTATAGCAGCTAGGGTTGCAAGCATCGTAAACCTCAGCTTTAGAGTGCTCATCCATTATCACCTAAAAGAAGAGAAAGATCCACCTAGATATATACTTTATTCCGAATCTTTTTCAAAATTAATCGTTTGCATAAAAGGACTCTTTCTCTAAACCTAGGCTTAAGGAATTAAGAACCTCTTCGATTTTTTTAGAAACTAATTCTCTAAGCCTTTCTGAAATGCAGCCTTCTTGCACTTTCGCATTAAGCCTTTCTAGATCTATTTGCCGGATTCTCCCATCAGGCCACATGCAAATATCGGCCTCTAGGTCAACGTAACGAACCTTGTTTGGGTAAATCTCTAAAGGCGTATTTATGTTAACGTAGGTGCCCTTATACACTCCGTCACTTGAGAAGTAGGATGTTTTAAAGTTCCATTCACCGATCCTCATGCTTGTAATGGCATAGTCTCCAGGTTCCTTGTGAACCTTAAGTCCATCGTATATTCCAGACGTGAAAAAAACTCTTAAGAGCTTTATTCGCTGTTCTTGATCATTAAATGCTATTATGCGTGCCTCTCCGAGATTGAAAACTCTTCCATCGATCTTAACATGCTCTATACCTATTCTAGAACCCTCATGTGGATACTCGCGCCGAATTGTCTCTTTAAAAAGGGTTTCAACATCCTTTAATGAACCGCCCCTTTCCAAGAGTTTCTCAGCCATTTCAAGCATGTAAGCTATTTTGCCGCCGCAAGCCTTGTAATAATGGTGTCCGCTTATAGTTGGCACAACGACTTTTCTAATCTCGTCGAGTCTCTTTTTTGAGCAAGATGGAAATTCAACGTCAATACGTATCTTCCTTTGAGAATCTGAAGCCTCAGCTTCCCTTAAGGCTTCACTTATGGTGGCCGATAGATTAGCATCCAGACGCTCTTCCATAATTAGAGATGCTGATGCTGAGATTCTACGCCTAACGATGACATCATCAAATATGTTAAACAAAATCGATGCGAATTTCTCCACTGAGATAGAGTTGCCAAAAATATTTACACCTTGCCTATCGAAGCGGTCGTTTATGTCCAGATCCGGCTGGCAATTATTCTCAGGCGTGCTGAGCAAATTGAATCTTTCTTTTATTGCAGCTGATGGCTGAACTATTTCGAAGCCGTTGTCTAATAGTAGGCGTGTTAGCGCCGTTGAATATATGCCTCTTACTCTGGCTTTAAGCATAGCTACACCGGCTATCTCTTCATAACCTTATAGAGTCCATCAATTTTTTCGACATGAATTTTCACATCCAGAATTTCGCTTACAAGCCATATGTTTGATTCTAGATGATCTGAGATTGCACGCGTCAGATATGCAGATTCGCCTTTTGCCAGAGCCAAATATGGAATAAGCATATCGGCCATATGCACATCGACCGTTGCTTCAGCATCTATCTCCTCAATAAGTCGCTTAACGGCTTCTTGGGCTACGGTCTCGCTGGTCTTACCGAGTTCACCTATAGAGTCGCTTCCTAGAAGGGCGCCTGTATCAGTATCAGCCCATAAAACCAGAGAGCTGCCCTTCTGCAGCGGATTTGAGAAATCATTTATAATGCGGATTTCAGGATTGAAGCCTCTTGCTTGAAGGAGCCTTTCAGCCTCCCTAGCCTGCCTCTCAGCAACCCTTCTGTCGGCTAGGAACGTGCAGACTGAAACTCCCTTAATGGTTTTCAACTCGCCAAATTCCTCAAGTTTTATCGGTAGAAAAACTCTGCAAGGTTTAACTCTTAATATTACTTCCCCCATACCTTTCGGGTAATAACCGTATTTTATAACTTCAATTGTAGCCGTTAATCCCATGCGCTCAAGAAGCTTGAGAAAAACATTTATGAGATAATTTATTGTTGGCGAGTGCCTAACATCGGTTCCACCCCTAGAAATTCTAAGCGTAACGGGCTTTTCGGCGAAGGCGCATATTGGTAGAACCGTCATTATTAGCATCGGTATGCTTCCAGCCGTTCCTATTTCGGCAGATATTTCCCCACCTTCTATTCTCCCAGGCTCAAACCATATTTCCTGCGACCCCACGTAGGCTCCCTTTACATTAGCATTACAAATCTTAGCGGCTGTTAAAACTGATTCTAAATGCTGCGGTCTTAGGCCTGGCTCACTGCGCTTCTTACGTATATTGTAGATGTGAAGCGGCTCGCTAATTATGCTAGCTAAGGCGATTGACAGCCTAAGTATGGTTCCGCTTCCGCTTTTTTGGCTTCCATCTATCTCAAGCATCATGGCTTCCTCTTTAAGCAATAACACCAAATAAAAAATGGGGGAGGAAGAAAATAAGTTTACTTCGTGGAATTAATGTTTCACCTGCTTATGCATTAATGAAGCTGAAGCATCTTCAAGCATCTCGGCGTTACGCAGGAAAAGCCAGCTTTTCTCTTAATTATTATGTAAGTCTCCTTAAGCGGCAATTCAGATTTAGTTATAAGAAATTGCGAAGGAACCGAACAGATCAATTGTTAAAGGGCAATTCAATCTTTAAATTTATCTGCTCAGCGTTTAACGCTGAACCCACTAAGGTTAACTCTTTCACCTCGACGTTTTTCACCCTAATCTTCACATTTTTCATCTCGCCTGGCAGCAGGTCGAAGTAGTTGTCGTTTGCAATAGCAACATAATTCTCTTTCACATCGACATTTACAAGCCTTGCATATCTGTCGGATCCCACCTTAACAGTTAATGCGAACCCATCCCCCTCCTTTTTAATCTCAGAAACTTCTAAGCTGAGAAAAGCCTTCGGAAATTGGAGTTCTCTATGCTTTGTTAACAGCAGAACATTTCTATGCGTTTTACCATCAGATTCAATGTCGAATACCGCTAGGAATTTAGAGATATCGGTTATGTTGAGGTCGGCCAGCGTATACCTAATTACTAAGGATGATGAGTTTGCGGGGATCATGTGTTCACTCACTAGAGTTTTTGATGATTCCATATCCGCCAGATTGATAATGGTCGTCTTAAGCCTGCATTTAACATTGCTAAGCATATCGTTCACTACCCATATTTCAATTATCCCATTCTTGTAGAGCGGGGATACGATAATTGGCTCAAATGCCCTTTTAGCGAAGTAAAAGCCCATTTTAGGCAGCCCATAATAGTCAACTGTTTCCCAACACATATTAGGCCAAGGCGCATTAAAACTCCAATATAATACGCCGCCGCACCTGAATTTTCTCTGTCTGCAATGTTCTATAGCGGTTTTAAGGACTTCGGATTGAATAAGCATTGAAAGAGAGACATATTCATGGAGATGCCTAGGCTCACCGTAATCCTTCATGTAAGGTACAACCCTTTCAGGTACATGATAGTGATACAGCCATTGTTCATTTATTGGCCATAGGTTGCTGGGCGGGAGGAATTTTAGCATAGTTTTAATGTGGGGCACTGCTTGCATCCCAAACTCGCTTAGAAATCTGGCTTCATCCTTCAAGTAATCACTTATTGGAGCCATCCCATGGTAGACTTCCCAATTATGGCGGTCCCCCTCCATCACATCGTTAGGGTTATCCCCACCCCATGGACTTGAGGGCCAGTATGGTCTTGAAGGATCCGCCTTTGACACAACGTTTGGCAGAATTTCAAAATCTATTTTTGGCCTTGTAAGTCCGTAGCCGCTGGCGAAGTCGAACATTTCATTTTCATTATTGCCGCACCAAAGAATTATTGAGGGATGATTCCTCAACCTACATATCGTCGCTTCAACCTCATTTTTAACTAGACTTAGAAAATTTTCATCTTCCGGGTAATGTCCACATGCAAAGTTGAAATCATGCCATAGCATTATGCCAAGTTCATCGCATATATCATAGAATTCATCGTATTCCACAAGCCCCCCTCCCCAAACCCTAAGCATATTATGGTTTCCCTCAGCTGCTAAACGCAGTATGCTTTCGTATCGATCCCTGTTCAGCCTAGATATCAATAAATCAGCCGGTATCCAATTTGCTCCCTTACAAAAAATTTTAACCCCATTAATCTTAAAGTAGAAGACTTTGCCATTTTCAGTCTCACTGGATTCAGTGACGAGTTCAACAGTTCTTATTCCAAAACGCGTATTACATTCATCTTCAATCTTGTCTTCGATTATGAGTTCTACGTGAAGATTATAGAGGCTTGGTTTTCCATATCCTAGGGGCCACCAAAGTTTGGGCTTCTCAACGTTCACAGCAAAATTGTGAATTGCACGTTCTTTTCTGAGGGTCAATGGGGTCTCAACTTGGAACCTTGAGTTCTCACATTCACCGATTATTTTAAGTGTAGCATTTTCATCAACATTTGAATCTATTTCAACCGTAATTTCTATTTCAGCTTTCTCTTCCTTTACGCTTAAGGTTTTCACGTATACATCGCTGATCACAGCCGCATCATAGACGACTAGTTTAACGCTTCTCCATATACCAACCGTCAAGAGTTTAACAGCCCAATCCCACCCGTATTGATACTGTGCTTTCCTAACGTATAGGCGGGCGTAACTCCCATTCCATAACAAGTTTCTCTCGCTGAAATCTCCAGCTCGCCTAATCGTTTCATACCACGGTGCGCCTAACCTCACGGCTAAAACATTATGGCTTCCATACCTAAGTTTCTCTGAAACATCTATTGAGATGGGAGTAAACATATCTTCATTGTCAGCTATGCGTTTTCCATTAAGCCACACTGTTGCGAAGGTGTCCAGCCCCTCAAAGACTAATACCGCCTTTTTGCCCCTGAGATCTTCTGGAACATAAAATCTATGTCGATACCACCAGTCAACTTTTTCAACCCACTCCCTTTTATCGCAGTTTTTTCCATAAAAAGGATCTTCTATTAGTCCATAGTTAAGCAGCGTCTGATGAACTTCGCCAGGAACTTTTGCATCAAGCCACCATGAGTCATCGTAGTCCTCCCTAAATTGCCCCATGCTGACGCCGAAATCAAAATGTTGCAACTTCCAAACGCCATCCAGGCTAATAATTCTCTTCAAGGCGTATTCCACCACGCTATTCGTAATTGGCCACTTGAATATTAAATTAAATAGCGTAAATATAAAATAATATTTGGCATTTGGCGAAAATATCGTGATTTCAGCCATATTAGTAAGTTTGTAAATGCGTTGCTAGCCAGCATGAATGGAGGTTTGGGAAAACCCAGAAAAGTTTAACCTAAATGGCGTTATTTATCTCAGGAGCTTTCGGATAAGAGCCTAATATTTTAACAAATAGGGCATTAGATCTTAACCCTTCCAGCGCCTCAGCACATCTGACCTCGGATCTATGCCCCTCGAAATCTAAGTAAAAATTGTATTCCCATGGCCTCTGCTTAGTTGGCCTCGACTCTATCTTTGTAAGATTTATGCCCCTAGATGCGAATTCTCCTAGGGCTTTGTAAAGCGCTCCGGGAACATGTTTCGTTGAGAAAATTATAGATGTCTTATCGTTCCCAGTTGGCGGAGAATCAGATTTAGATAGGACAAAGAAGCGTGTATAGTTGCTTGGGTTATCAGCCACATCCTTGATGAGAATCTCCATGTCATAGATTCTTGCAGCCCTTTCGCTTGCAATCGCAGCTGCATCAGTCATATTTCTCTCCTTAATCATTTTAACGCTTCCAGCAGTGTCATATGTGGATATTAACTCGCATTTTAGGCGCTCCAGAAAATTCCTGCATTGTCCTAAAGCCTGGGGATGCGAGAAGATAACCTTTATTGAGTCAAGCTTAACGCCTAGGTTAGCTATTAGACAATGAACTATTTTCAGAACGACCTCGCCGCAGACTTTCAAATCGTATTCTAGAAATAAATCGTAAACCTGTGTTACGCTCCCCTCAATAGAGTTCTCTATTGGAACAACGCCGAAATCAGTTTCGCCGCTTTCGACACTTCTAAATACGTCTGAAAAACGCTTACATGGGATTGGTTGAGCTATCTGACCGAAAAACTCGTAGATAGCGCTCTCGCTATATGCACCTATCTCCCCTTGAAAGGAGACCTTAAAGGATTTTTTAAGCGGGTTCATTTTCCTTAATGCTCATGTTAACTTCTCTCTTATGAGTTGAACTCTATTTAAAAGATTCATCCAATAAATAAGTTTAACTCCTTTATATTAATGATTTGCTCTTATATCTTGCTGTTTAGATGCAAAAAGGTTAAATCTAGCCCAGTTATTAGCATAGCCATAAAGCGGGGTGCCCCCTCAGTTGGCATACAAATATATGTCGAAAGCATGGAGAAATCCGGGTGAAAGCTACGTTGGGGAATTGATGCGTGAAAGAGTTGTGCTGTGGCGTAGGGAGCCAACTGTGGTTAGAATTGATAAACCAACACGCATCGATAGGGCTAGGAGATTAGGGTATAAGGATAAACCTGGCTATGTGGTTGTGCGCGTTAAGGTGAGGAGAGGTGGATTAAGGAAGCCTAGGCCTAGGTCTGGGAGGAGACAGAAGCGTTTAGGTGTCGTGAAGTTTAAGCCGGCGAAGAGCTTGAAGCTGATAGCTGAGGAGAGGGCTGCGAGGAAATTCCCAAACTTGGAGGTTCTCAACTCATACTGGGTTTGGGAGGATGGACGCTACAAGTGGTTTGAAGTTATAATGGTTGATAGAGTTCTTCTACCTGAATTAAATCTCGGAAAGGGGAGAGGAAGAGCATTTAGAGGGTTAACAAGCGCTGGGCGAAAAGTTCGGGGATTAATGGCGAAAAGTCAGTAAACAAGGAAGTTTATAGTAGGAAGACCGCCGCGGCTACAACTGTTGTCCAGAGTCCATTTTTATCTCCCTTAGCTGATTGACATACATTTGTCGTCTTAAAAATTTTCCCACTGGCCTTATACACTTTTTTCCTTTCATCCCAAGCGGTTTCTGGACTGAACTCTATTCCCAACGTCATAGCCAGCATGGTTGCAGCGAGATCTTCAGCGTAATCGCCAGCCTTCTTCGCGGTCTCCCCAAAAGAGTGATGCTCGGAGAGATAACCGTAACCATCATTATTTTTCGGTAGGGCTAGGCCGACAGCTGCCGATATTAAACGATTGGGCTCATTAGTTTCATTTCGAGCCATAACAACGTAAGTTATCTGCCCAGGCTTTAGAAGTTTAAGCCCCTCCTCCCTTGAGATTATTTTGCAGCCTGGTGGAAAAATACTTGATACGCATACCAGATTGCATTTTTCAATGCCAGCTTTTCTTAAGGCAAGCTCGAAAGAGGCCAGCTTGTCCTTATGCACTCCCACGCCTTTAGTGAAGAACATCTTTTTCGGAATTATGTCCATAAAATTATGGAATATGACGGTTTTTTAAAAATCTTTCTATTGAAAAACTTTTATAAATGAGCTATGTAAATTAAAAAACTAATAAAAATAATTTTTGGATTAAAGAGGTGAAAATCAAAGCCCATTTTGAGAAATAATTTAAATATTTAAGTTTGCAGTATTTTTTAAGGGAGGGTGGGAACCATGATTAGGGCAATTGTATATGGAAAGAGGGGAAGACGTTGCGGCAAAGGCTTTAGCAGGGAAGAGCTTAAGGTCGTTGGCTTAAGTGTTAAGGAGGCATTATCCCTAAAAATTCCAGTTGACATTAGGAGAAAAACTAGGCATGATGAAAATATCGAGGCCTTAAAGCGTCGCCTTAATCAAGCATCTGAGAATCTTAAAGCTTAAGAGAAACGGCTGAGTTAATAATTGTCAATAAGTGATTGCTGATGAAGAAGAAAATATCCTGTGTGGATCTAAGCTTCTTTGCACATGCAACTGAGGATTCGGATAAGGTTCTCACTGCGGCTAAAAATATACTTCCATCAAATTATGTTGAGAACGTATCTTTCAGCAAGAGTAATTTAAAAGGTGAGTATGGGAACCCAATAGTATTGTTTAGGGCGCAGATAAGGGAGCCAGAAGTGGCAGAGTCATTGCTGCATAATATCTCGTTAAACTTGCCGTTAATTGATAAGGAAGATTTGAACCAGTACCTAAACCTGTATGTAGATAGAGGAAGCTTATATATTAGGCTAAGTAAGCAGGAGGCTTTTAAAGGCAGGCTCAAATTCTCCCAAGCTGATCCTATACGTATTCGCATAAGATTTAGGGCATCAAAGATTGAGGAAATTAGGGAAATATGCCGAACAATCGGGTTATTACCATGAAGAGCAGATTTGTGGATCTGCATCTCCGTCCGCCTATAGATCAAATCGATGAGATTCGAATGCTAATTGAAAAATCCGCTGAGTTAGGTTATGGGATGGTGGGCTTAACATTCCCCGCTGATGTGAAAAGGGAGCATATTGAGCATTTTCGGAAGACTTGTGCGGATATAGGCTTAGACTTTGCCGCCAGAGTGGATTTAACGCCTAAAAATGGCGGAGAACTCCTCAGTACTTTAAAAAAAGTTCGGGGAAAATTTGAGGTTGTAGCGGTAAATTGCCAAACTAAAGAGGTCTACATACAGGCTGCTAAAGATAGAAGAGTTGATTTAATTTCCTCAGTTTTAGGAGAGCATAGAAGGAGCTTCTTCAGCGCTTCAGAGGCGAGGTTAGCTTCTGAAAAAAGCGCCGCCCTAGAGGTTAACTTGGCACCACTGCTTTATCTTGAGGGGTTTCGCAGAATTCAATTAATGAGTGCCCTCAGAAGGGAGATTTTGGTTGCTTGTAAATTCGATGTGCCTATAGTTTTATCGAGTGGAGCTGATAGCCCACGTCTACTTAGGAAACCCGATGACTACGCTTTTCTCGCGTATCTTATAGGTCTTGATCTGCATGCAGCTGAGTTGGCGCTCTCCGCTAATCCAAGAAGTATAGTTGAGCGGAACAGAAGTAAGATGGGCCTCAACTACATATGTCCCGGTGTCTATCTGGTTAAGAGGGGTGAGGATTGCTGGAAAAGGTGAGGCGGCGCTACATACTTGTTAAGATTGAGAGTGAAAAGGGGGTTAACAAAAGGGATTTTCAAAATGCTCTATGGTCCAGCATTATTCGTCTCTTCGGTGAGTATGGGGCCAGTCAGGTGGAGACAACTTTAATTGAATATAATGAAGAGAAAGGAACGGCGATATTACGTTGTTCACATAAGGCGCTAAGTATTGTTAGGGCGGCGATGGCGGCTATAACGAGGATTAATAATGCTGAGGCTGCCCTACATGTGCTTCTAGTATCGGGAACATTGAGGGCCCTTAAGAAAAAATCTGAGGAAATGTTTATGCCTAGAAAGGCTAAAAGCAATATGTCGAAACAATCATAGGGTATTATGGTTAAAGCGGTTGGGGTGGAAAACATTGAGTCCCGCAATTACGGAGAGCGAGATTGCGAAGGATTTCTTTATTCTATATAGGCTGGCTGAGATGGGAGCATGCAATAAAACAGTAAGGATTTCAACAAGCGCATTGGCGAAAATATTGGGATTATCTCAGCAAAGCGTATCTAGACGCTTAATTGAGATGGAGCAGAAGGGTTTGATACAGCGAACAGCGGCCAGTGGGGGAAGTCTAATTAGAATCTCCGAGGTTGGGGAGGGTTATCTTAGGGGGATTCATCTTGGCTTAAGCGCGATCTTCGAGGGAAAGCCTCAATCTGTAACTGTTGAGGGTAGGGTTTTCAGCGGGCTTGGAGAGGGCGCCTACTATGTTTCTAAAGAAATGTATAGGAAGCAGTTTATTGAGAAACTAGGTTTTGATCCTTATCCGGGAACATTAAATCTTAAAATATCAAGCGAGCAGAATGCGAGATTAAGGGCTAAACTTGATGCCTATCCGGGGATAGAAATTGAAGGCTTTAGGAATAGGGATAGAACTTATGGGTCGGTTAAGTGTTTTCGGGCTGTAATAGAGGGTAAAGAGCGGGGCGCCGTGGTCTTAGCCCTCAGAAGCCACTATGGGAAAGATGTTGTAGAGATTATAGCGCCGGAATATTTACGTGGATGCCTGGGTCTCAGGGATGGGGATAAAGTTAGGGTGGAGATATTCATTTAATGGTGGTTTACTCCTTTTTGATTAATTGAACAAGTCTTCTGCCCTTAGTGAGAGATGAAACTGATATCAGCCCAGTTATCTCCATTCTCATCAGAGTTTTATTCAGCTCATTAATGCTTAAGTCTTTATAGACAGATTTCAACGCCTCGAGTAGTTCAGCATCTGTCAGCGAGCCCTTTTTCTCCAGAATCTCGATGATAACCATGTGAAGCGGCTGAATTCTCCAAGTTTTAATTGAAGACTGCATTTTAGCTCCCCTTTATTCATGATTTATGTTTAAGTGATTAGCGGCGGGGTAACCCTCTGTATCTTCCTGTATTGTTGCCCAAAACTCTTATACCAATTCTCCATGTCCGGCGTTATGCTGGGGCCTATTTTCCTCATGGCTTCTTGGAAGTCCGCCATAGATACTTCCTTCGCGTTCATGTCGCGGCGTAGGGCTATTAAGGCTGCTTCCCTGCATAGGGCTTCTATGTCTGCACCGGAATAACCCTTAGTCATGCTTGCTAAAGTCTTCAGATCCACATTATTAGCTAGGGGCATGTCCCTTGCATGTATCTTAAATATTGCTAATCTACCATCCTCATTTGGCTCTGGGACATATATTAAGCGGTCGAATCTGCCAGGCCTTAGAATCGCCGGGTCAAGCAGATCGGGCCTATTTGTAGCTGCGAGAACGACAACATCCTCAAGGGTTGTTATCCCATCGATTTCAGTCAGCAGCTGGCTGATGACTCGTTCGGTTACTCCGCTATCGCCGTATCCCATTCCTCTTCTAGGGACAAGCGCGTCGATTTCATCGAAGAATATTACTGCTGGAGCCGCCATCCTGGCTTTTCTAAAAACTTCTCTAACGGCTTTCTCGGATTCGCCAACCCACTTAGATAAAACTTCCGGACCCTTTATTGATATGAAGTTTGCTTCGCTCTCTGTGGCGACAGCCTTAGCCAGCAATGTTTTGCCGCAGCCAGGAGGGCCGTAAAGAAGTATGCCTTTAGGCGGTTTAATGCCCATTTTCCTAAAGATCTCAGGGTTCTTTATCGGCCATTCGACAGCCTCCCTAAGCTCCTGCTTAACCTCCTCAAGGTCCCCCACATCATCCCAATGGACTGTTGGAACTTCTATGGCTACCTCCCTCATCGCAGTTGGCGTAATCTCTCTGAAGGCATTTAAGAAATCCTCCATTCGAATCTCCATCTTCTCGAGAACTTCAGGCGGGATCCTTTCTTGCTCCAGATCTATTTCAGGTAGATATCTGCGAAGGGACTTCATAGCCGTTTCGCGGCATAAAGCTGCCAGGTCAGCGCCGGTGAAGCCATGGGTCATTTCAGCTAGCTTCTTCAGGTCTACATCGTTTGCCAACGGCATTCCACGGGTGTGAATCAGAAGTATCTCATATCTCCCCTGCTTGTCCGGTATGCCTATCTCTATTTCCCGGTCGAATCTGCCGGGTCTTCTAAGCGCCGGATCCAGCGCGTTAGGCCTATTGGTTGCGCCTATAACTATAACGTTTCCCCTCTCTCTTAATCCATCCATTAATGCTAGAAGCTGAGCGACAACCCTACGCTCAACCTCACCCGTGACTTCCTCCCTCTTCGGCGCTATGGCGTCCAATTCATCTATGAATATTATGCTAGGGGCATTCTGCTGAGCCTGTTGGAACATTTCACGGAGCCTAGCCTCAGATTCTCCGTAGAACTTGTTCATTATCTCCGGGCCGTTTATTGAGAAGAAGCTTGCATCAGACTCGTTGGCGACAGCCTTAGCCAGCAATGTTTTGCCGCAGCCAGGAGGACCATGGAGGAGCACGCCTCTGGGCGGGTCTATCCCTAACCTCTGGAATATTTCGGGATGCCTTAAGGGCAGCTCAACCATCTCCCTTAGCCGCTGGATCTCCTCCTTTAATCCGCCTATATCCTCATAGGTTATCCGCGGTAAGCCCTTGCCTTCAGGAGCTGGCTCCGGGAGTATTTGGAGGTTTGTGTCATATGTTAACCTAACAATGCCGTGTGGTCTGGTCTTCATAACAATGAACTGAACTGGATGCCCAAGCATCATGACGAGCGTTGTGTCGCCTTCAACGAAGGTTCTTTCAAGAAGCCTGTTCTTCACGAAGTTTGTGAAGTCTTCATCGATGTTAAGCCGCATGTCAACTGGCGCCAGAACGATGTTGGATGCATCTACAACCTCGGCTCTACGGATAAGAACGTACTCATTTATTGAGACTCCAGCGTTCTTTCGGGTTATCCCATCTATTCTAATGATGCTTTTACCCTGATCTTCAGCGTAAGCCGGCCAAGCTATTGCAGCCGTTCTTCTTTTGCCCACAATCTCTATGACGTCCCCGGCTGAAACCCCTATTTTCTCCATTGTTTTCTGATCGATTCTAGCGATGCCTCTATAAACATCACGCTGTTTAGCGTCGCCTACTCTTAATTGTATCTCATTAGCCATTCAGCGTCTTCCCCCCTGCACTAAATCAGTTTCCATTAATTTATGAGTGTCAAGTCCCAAATATAAATTTGGTGTAAAATAAATGTTTAAGCTCTCCTAATCATGATTGTTTGTATGCCGCTTACTTCGCTTACGTTTTTAATGCTTTCTTCAACCTTATCTAATCCGCCAGCCTGGTTCTCGGGAAATACAATATGGGCTATAAGCGCCACCAAGCCAAAGGCTATCGGTTCCTCCTCAAATTTGTAAACTGAAGCGTAGCTGGGCAAGGAATTCTTAATCTTCTCTTTGAGGGTTTCCAGGTTAATGTCTATGTCCGCTGGGAATATCTTCAGGGAGAGCACGATTCTAGCCAAACATGGTCCTCCAATCAAGCGAATGCTCAATAGAATGGAGATACGCATATTTTAAAGTTATGTTTTTAAGATGCGTCTATAATTTATCTGCGGGGCTATCATGCCATTTGGCTTCGGAGAATCTTTTGCGCATAAATTTTATATTTGGCGCATACGACACTCTTCTCATATATTTGGAAAAGAATGGTCATGTACATTGAAGAATCCGAGATAGCGGTTGTTGGAGCTGGACCAGCGGGATTAATTGCGGCTAGGGAAGCGTCTCTGAGAGGGGCTGAAGTCTCTGTTTTTGAGGAGCATTATGAGATTGGTTTGCCGTGCCACTGCGCTGGGCTTCTTAGTGTAAAGGGATTACATGAGATTGGCGTACCGCCCTATGGAACCTACGTGCAGAACAAGATCAGAGGTGCATGCTTCTATTCGCCCTCCAATCTCTCATTTACTATTGAGGGAAGAGACTATGTTGCCTATGTTGTTAACCGCCGCATGCTGGATTGTTTTCTTGCGGAGCAAGCTTTGAAGAGTGGTTCACGTATAAAATTAAATTCGCGGGTTCAATCCGTAAAGCGCGATGGGGAATGGATTTTAAATGTTAATAGGCGCGATAATTTTAAGGCTAAACTTTTGATAGATGCTGAGGGGGCGTTGCCTAGAGTTTTAAAAACATCTGGCCTAAACCTAAGGATCTTGGACAAAAATGATTTTCTTAATGGTTTGCAAGCTGACATATCTGGGGTTAAAGTTGACCCTGAACATGTTGAAGTTCACCTGGGCAGTGGGGTTGCGCCGGGCTTCTTCGCGTGGGTTATACCGTTAAATGATGGGGAAGCTAGGGTTGGCTTAGCGTGTAAGAATTCGAATCTGAAAGATCTTCTGTTTAGTTTCATAAGGAAAAGGTTCAGGGGCTTTGAGGGAATAAATATGCGCTCATTCTACTCCGGGTTCATTATCACGTGCGGTCCCATTGAAAAAACCTACTCTGATGGGCTTATGGTTGTTGGGGATGCAGCCGGCCAAGTCAAGCCTATTTCCGGCGGCGGGGTTGTTTTTGGCGGCATATGCGCCTCAATAGCTGGAAGGGTGGCCTCGGAAGCCATAAAACGTAACAGTTTAGAGAAGAAATTTTTGAAAACCTATCAGGATGAATGGAAGGAAAGGCTTGGGAGAGAATTTAAGATCGCCCTCCTTGCGAGGAAGATTTTAAATCGTCTTTCAGACCGGGAAATTGACAGGATTTTTTCAATAGTCATCGAGGAGGGAATTCATGATGAGATTTCAGCGGGGGGAGATATGGACTTTCAGGGCACATCGATCCTGAAAATTATGGGAAAAAGGAGAATTCTGAAATTTTTGCCAACGCTTCTTAAGGCTGCATTAGTCTTTAGGTGATGCGTTCAGAGAGAAGGGTGAAATATGTGCGAACTTACACGTTTGAGGCGCATCCGCAATTTCAGACTATTCATTACTTTGTTTGCTACCTGGCTGCTTCTGCCCAATTCCTGGTCATTCTTCTTCCCTAACTGAAGTGTTTTTCTGGGCGTCAATATGTAAACGATTATAAGGAAGAATGAAATTTATTATAAAATTCAAATTTAAAGGGTGTATATGGCTGTGAGCAAAAGTGTATCAATGCCGATCTGCACCTCATGTAATAGGATAATATCCCCTGGAGCAAACGCTACATCTTTCCCATGCCCAAACTGCGGTGAGATTATTATTTGGCGATGCTCTAAATGTCGGAAATTCAGGCGGCAATACAAGTGTCCAAAATGCGGCTTTACGGGTCCGTAGAGGTATTTAGGGAATCTGCTTGCATTTTTTGAAGATCATCATATTTTCCTATGCACATACATACTTAAATTTATCCTCTACCAGTTTCCTTTCCTCATCAACCATCTTAGTCATCGCTGAATAGAAATCATCGCCTCAAAATTTATTTGTTGCGTGTAAATTAGTGTGGTTTTTACGTCTCAGCGTCCAAGCGTCTTCATGACATGTAGTACATCCTTAGTTTTAGCGTATTCCATCTCTATTTAGAGATTTCTCACTTCGTGGTTCGCTTGGAGGCTGGAGCCATCCGGCATCCTTAAATATGGGGCTTGGCTTAATATCAAGCAGCGTCAACGCGCAATTTCACCCCCTCCTCCTTCTAGACTGGCCGAGGATAGAGACAGAGACCCCCAGGGCCCCCTCCACCCCTAATTTTTTCATGCTTCACGAGGAGCTTCCGCAGTGCCGGATACTATTTATATTAGTAATTTTCTGGCACAACTTTACTTAATTGTCGTCAATAGAGTGTTTAAGATCTTTATTTGCTTCATGAAATTTAAGTACAGCGCTGAGAGGTTAGCTAAGCCGCCTTATACTATTTGTGAGGAACAATTAAAAGTTGAAACGTGAAGATTTTCAATGTAAAAAGGGCAGGCTTTTAAGTGTGGAATGGGTTGAGAGGATACATTAATAATGAGGCTGAATGGGATGAGTGAATCTGCTGGGAGGGGTCGCCGTTTAAAGATCGAGGGCAGCCCGGATTTTAAAGAGAGAGTGCGCCGAGCCCTTAAGCTTGTTAGAACTGCTGGTTATTACGACTTTTTAAGAACGTATATTCGCTGTATAAAAGAGATTGATGGCTTAACGCAGCTCAGAGTTTCTGAAGCAACCCTCTGGGCAAATAAATATGCTGTCGAGAACTCGGTTGACGCCGCGAGCAGATTCATTCAAAAAGCATATTACATGCAAATACGCCTTGAAGGAAAGCATATGCATGAGGGTATGATGGAATTCCAATCTTTTGTGAAATGTATAGAATTCCTGAAAAAATTAAGGGATAAAAGCCGAAATCAGGATGTTAAGAGCGACTGTGAGAGGCTGATAAAGATGTGGAATGAAAGCCTCCTAATCTACTAGCCAAGCAGATAAGCAGTCATGGTTAGGTGGTCACCAATGCTGGAGATTTTAAGCACATCATGGCGATAATATTAACTATGTAGGAGACGAGTGAGTAGTTATGAAACAAAATTTATTCCTTCATTCCGGACGCCCACTTGTAAGCAAAGTTCTCTACGATGGGGAACTTAGAAAAATCAATTGAATGCGCCGTATCTCTCATCGGAGGGGTCGATAATCTCGTTGAAGGAGGCGACACGATTCTTTTAAAGCCTAATTATAACACGTCTGATCCATTCCCAGGCTCAAGCGATCCAAAGTTCATAAAGGCCATTATAAAATCGCTTTATGAGGCTGGTGCCTGAAAAGTCATTTTATGGGAAAGAACAGCTCTTCTCCATAGTTATAGGGTTTTAAAACAAGCGGGCATAATTGATGCTGCTGAGAAAGCTGGAGCTGAAATTAGAGTTTTCGAAAAAGACAGATGGCAAGCATTATTCGACAGAAGCGGATGGCGGCGCGTAAAGGTTAATGGCAGTCGATATTTGCGAAGGGTTTCGGTTGCCAAAGAAGTTTTCGAAATAAAGAAAATCGTTTACGCCCCACTTATAAAAACTCATCATGCTGCTGAATATACGGGGAACTTATCTCTAAATTCCATATCTTAGGTGTATTGTTATGCATGCTATGGTTATGAATGCTTTGTATATTGCTGCCAGTCTCTCATACCTTATGGTTATTCTTCTGAAGCTTTTGAGCCATCCGTAGAACCTCTCGACGGCCGACCTCATCCTCTTGTAGAGCTCAGCATTGTATGG
>JAGTQL010000111.1 GCA_018396555.1 Candidatus Bathyarchaeota archaeon
TTGGCGGTGGTTGTTCGGTCATTATTGATTCAATGACTCTGAAAGAGAAGAGAATACGGTAAGTGGTTGGATCCAAAAAATAAGTGAATAGCAAAAAGGAGATGAAAGCATACTTTGATACAAGAATTACCCTTAAAAGTAACCCTGCTTAAGCCTCATAAAAAATAGGAGGGGGTATCATTTAATAGATGAAAATCAGCCCGAAAATTGCTATCCTGAATCTCATTGAACGGATGCGCCGAATCGTAAAGACTGGCACTCAGAGAACGCATGCGAGATTTAATGACTCTGGAAAAAGAGAAGAGAGGATTATTTGATGTTATTGATGGGAGTGGAAAGACTAGGATTGTTCAGGACATAAGAATTTAAAACCGCAGCCTCCTGCGCATTTTTTCTTAGACGTTTTTATTGGCGGCAGCCTTTCTTCTCTTATAATTTTTTCAACGTCGCCTAAAACCCTTCTCACGTAAACTTTCATAGCGTGAGTTATCTCCAACTTGATAGCCTTATCCTCCGGAATGTAGTTGATGAAGCCGCGTTTAACATGGGTGTTAAAGGCTTCGTCTATCAACAGTGCGTAGGCGGTGAGCTGATACTTGTGGTCAAGCCAGATTTTTCCATGGTTGGATGGCATGTTCTTGTAATCAACCGGTATATACTCATCTTCCCTCGCCCTGATAATTAGGTCGATAGTTCCAGTTAGCTTCAGCTTAGAAGAATATAATGAAACAGAGAACATTTTTGTGGCTCCCATGAGATCTGGAGAGTAGTAAATTGCATCTCTACGACGAAGCTCCCTCCTCACGTACTCCTCATGCCGTTCGCTACTATCTTCTTGCTGCGAACCGAGATTCGGTTTGACATGCAGAACTCTCTCAAAATACACAATGCGCGGACAATAGAAATAATGCTTAATATCCGTGACCGAAACTGAGGGTTCGGAAATATCAGAAATAGATAAACCTCGGCCTTCCAGATTCCTTATCCGCCCCATATCTTTTCGGCTTACCAATGATCCTCCTTCCCCTAAAACATGAGTCACATAAAGGATATATCTGAACATTCTCAACAGCGTCGCCTATTAGCCTTCTTAAATCAACAATTAAGCTATTGAGCCTATCTCTCCTTAAATCACCAATAAAGGCGCTGTATTGAATGTGGGCGAGACCGTAATCCTTTAACGTCTCGGCAACTTGAAGACGCAGATTATCGTCCGTGATGTCGTAAATAATTAAGTATCGCGTAAGGCATCACCAACCTAGAACGAAGGGTTCATACCTAACAGAGTCTCGAAGTAGAAAGCGAGTGATACAGCGAGATTGCGAATAAATAAAGCTATTTAATGGTCCGCGCCTACCTCCAAACATAACAGGGCTATCGAGCCTAGTGAGCAAGGCGTCCAAAATTAGCTGAATAGCCCTTTTGCTGAGAACCCTGCCCTCTTCAGCCTCAGCTCCAGCCGCCAAAACCTCCTCAGGCCTAATGACTCCTCTAGAGAATAAACCTATCAGAGCCCTATCAACAACCTGCTGCCTAAACTCCTCCATTAAATCGAGGACGAGTGATGGTTTACCGGGCCTATCAGCGTGCAGAAAACCAGCGTATGGGTCGAGTCCAGCATAGCAAACAGCCTTCCAAACTTCTGGAAACAAAACAGCTTGATAACCAAAGTTGAGCATAGCGTTAAATGGGTCTCTTGCGCCTCTAGTCTCCCTCCCCTTGAATGCAAGGTCTTCAGGTAATGCGGATGCGATGGCTCTCCAATAAGCCCTGGCAGCCTCAGCCTCTAAACTCATTAAGTCCAGCCTTTTCTCATCGATACTTGAACCCTTCTCCTCATTAATCCCTTCATAAATCTCATCGATAAGTCTGCCGGATCTATAAAGCTCATCCGCTAATGATTTGTTAGTTTGCTTCCTGTTCTTCGCCATAAGCTTAAGAATATTTGCTTGATTCTTCACTTTTCCCATAACAAAGCTCTTAGCTAAAGTGAACCCTCTCTCATCCATATATGCCAAGAATTGTTCACGCTTGGCCCTGACGGAACCTGAGATTGTAGTCGGCATGAGCACAGCATACGGCCAGCCACTATACATTGCAAAAACAACTTGAATATTGCGGCTTATAGCTAGCCTTAACGCGCTAGTGGATAAAGCGGCGCCTTTACTCGTACAGACTATGCTCTCCACATCATCGGCCGGGAACTCACGTTTTTCTTCACCTTTCCTAACGATAAACCTGTTGCGCTTGCGACCGAGAAAAATGCCGAAATCATCGAGAAAAATCATGGTCAAAAAGCTTCACCTCTCATCCGGAGCATATGTGATAATACATGCAGTCCCCTGGGCATTTAGATCCGGGAGGCTTTCCCGGATCCCTTCTTTCAGCCACGATCTCCATCTTTCTATCTCTCTCCTCAATCCACCAGCTCCTCAGCTCGTCGTTTGCGAAGAACAAATCTTTCATCGCAACAATCCTGTTCTTAGTTATGTTTAGGTATACAACGCAGCATACGTCAACAGGCACCTCGTGAACGCTCTCGAAGACGAGCGCATAGCCGACCGGCGCCAGCCTATGCCAATCCTCCGGCTCACTTCCAACCTTCAAATCAAACATTATGGAATGCAAATAATCATAGCAGTCAAGGCTTAGGAGACCGCTCAAACCTAGGAGCTCGCCGGAAATCTTATGCTCAATCAAAAAGGGAACCGCGGAGGCCATTAAATCATACTCTGAAGCATAAGGCTGCCGAGCCTCAACATCAGCGTATCTGGCCTCGCAGATCTTCACAAGATAATCCCAAACCTTTTTAGCCGGCGGAAAAACATCCTCAGGTTTAGCGGGTATCTCACTCCACCTTATCTTCTTACACCAAGAGTCAAAATTTAAGTCCTTCCGCTGAATGAACGCCTGCAAGCAATCGCTAACTACTCCATGGAGGACTTTACCGAGAGCCACCCTAAAGTTTACCGTGCCCTGAAGATCTTCAACGAAGCTAAGATATACGTCTCTTCCTGTGGGGCAAAATTTTGAGCAAACGGCGTACATCGGCAACTTAACATCTTCATAAAAAGGCTTTAGAGGAGCAGTATGCCAATTCCAACCCCTAAGCTCGGGGCTAACGCCAACCTCCCTAGCAACTGGCAGAAGCTTATGAATAAGAAACTTTCGCTCCAAATCCGACAAGAAATACATTTTAACCCCTTCAAACATTTAATATTTGAAAAGAGCATTAAAATATTGTCTAAAAACTATAGAAATCTATTTCGTAGAAGCCGCTCACATCCTAGAGAAAGAAACTTTTAAGGCTTCATGGAGTAAAATATTCTATTTGGGTATCCACCGAATGAAAGCCTTAATAATTTCTGTTGGAACCGGAACAAGAGCTTCAAGAAAATCTATTGAGGGTTTAGCTGAGGCAATAGTGAAAAGCATAAAACATCATAATCCCCATAAAGCATATTTAGTAGCGACTAAAGAGAGCATGGAGACAACTTTACCGGAGATACTTCAAAAAATAAAGACTACGGAAAGCGAGTTAATACAGATAGAGGACCCTGATAACATACAATTAATATATGAAACTCTTAGGTCAAAGATTAAGGAGATAAGAGAGCGTTATGAGACGCTGACGGTGGACTATACCTCTGGGACAAAAGCTATGACAGCCGCCCTAGCGATCCTGGCAACAATCTTCGGAGCAGACGAGCTAAGCTATATAACGGGCAAAAGAGAGGCTGGCATAGTTAAACCTGGAACAGAGCAAATAATACCCATAAGGCCATACTTCATAATGGCTGAACAAAAGATTAAAGAGTCCATACAATTCTTTGACAAAAATCAATTCTCAACAACCATAACAATCTTGGAGCAAATAAGAAGGACGACTGGGGATCCGGAAATAATCAACCAAATAACACCGCTGTTGCAGCTGGCAAGAGCCTATGAGC
>JAGTQL010000027.1:0-19093 GCA_018396555.1 Candidatus Bathyarchaeota archaeon
AATGCGAATAATAACGTGCTGAATATCCCAATAGTCTCATCGTCAAACCATCCAAGCGAGGTTCGGCTGATGTAAGAAGAATCCAGCGCTAATAGAAGCGCCGCAAATAAGCCAACGGAATCCCCGCCTAAATCCCTGCCGAGAAAATACATGATAATGCATGTGAGCGCCGCCATTATGATTGGGAATATAACGCATAGATTGTACAGCGGGTCTGCGCTTAACGGGTCAAGCGGATTTAAAGTTAATCCAAAATTCAGCGGAACCCCAAGGAAGCTCAAAACCTTGTATAATGAGACAGCCGTCAATGTTAATCCTAGGTTAGACACGTATGGCATGTTTCTGCCATAAGGATACCAGCCAGCGTAGTCATGCCACGAAAACCAGTATGAAAGCCCATTTTCAGCAATATTTTTAGCCACATAATAATGATAGTAGGGGTCAAACTCATTTAAATAGAAGCCCCAACGTAGGGGCATCAACCTGATTCCGGAAGCGATCACGATTATTAAGAAGAGCATTGTTCCCTTAATAAGTGAGGAATGAGAGATTTTTGGACGAAGGGACGTGATCCTCTGCATAAGCAAACCGATTTTTTTGAGAGCATCCTTTGCCTTCATTATTAGGCACCTTTTTAACTTATGAAAGTAACAGTAATTTATTTATCTTTTCTTATTTTCCAAGTTATATGATTCCCATCTAAGTCTTCCTATATTCCCTAGCTGAAAAAACCTCAACCTTTTGCGGAATAAGCGAAAGCTTCCTCCCGCATTTCGGGCATCTCCCATTATACATTTGATGTATTTCTTCAGGTGATTTTACGTCCTCACCCTGATAAAGCAGTTCACCACAATCACTACATAAGACTTTTTGAGGCATTCCAAATCACCAGTAGCGCAATGTAATGATTAGTAAAGTGATGACGAGGCATTTAAGGTTTCTCAATATTTTCTTACTTGGAAAATGTGGAGCAACACTTAAATCTTGTTGGCATCTTTATATTCTCTAGATCTCAGTAATGCCAGTGGCTGGCATGATCAGATATGAGTAAACAATCATCTTCATCGATAATGCGCTTCATCCAAAAAATCATTAATCTGATGAATTATCGTCCATCACCCCATATTTTAGCCATCATCCTAGCGGCTATAACGATTTTTCTGCTTGGCGGAGGCATATACGATGTTACGCTGAAGCCTAGAAGCGTAATACCATACTCCAGCGGGTTCATTTTCCTATATCCAAGCTTACATGAGCAGATTCTTAACGAAAGCATCGCCATAATGATAGTTTACGCCCTTGGGGCTGCAGGATTAATCCTCATATATCGAAGCACAAGGTATATGCGTAATCCGGATCAAGCGTCTCTGCTAATTAAAATAGGCGCAGCTCTACTAATCTTAACGTTCATAGTAATTGAAGCAACCCTTTACCTATGGAAGCTAGGCTTAGCCTTTTCTTCATAAGAATCCTTAAAAATTTCAAGAATCTATTTTTGTTCATAAGATTTAGCATATTAGGACGTTGGGAGCGCACAGATATGCGGACTATCGTATGGAAGGATGGCGTTGTGATCACGATAGACCAAACTTTACTTCCTGATGAAGAAATTTGGATTGAGATGAAAAGTTGTGATGACATTGCTAGGGCCATTAAAGAGATGAAGATTAGGGGGGCTCCTTTAATAGGCGTGGCAGCGGCGTATGGTTTAGCTCTAACAGCCTACCATTCAAAAACTGAGAGCAGAGAGGATTTTCTTAAGGAAATAGAGATGTCGGCCGATATGCTTAAGAGAACTAGACCTACCGCGGTTAACCTCTTTTGGGCAGTGGATAGAATCCTAAAGAAGGCTATGAGCGCGGAGGGCGATGTGGAAATGCTGAAAAGCATTATTGTTAAGGAGGCTGAGAGCATCGCTGAGGAGGATACCATTGTTAACAAAATGATTGGAAAGCACGGTTCTAAACTTATATCAGATGGCGATACCATTTTAACGCATTGTAATGCTGGTAGACTGGCCACAGTGGACTATGGCACAGCGCTGGCGGTTATAAGAGCCGCTTGGGAGGAGGGTAAGCGTATAAAGGTCATAGTTGATGAAACAAGGCCTAAACTTCAAGGCGCCAGATTAACAGCCTACGAGCTGATGCGTGACGGCATACCAGTAACCTTAATAACAGACAATATGGTTGGATACGTAATGTTTAGGGGACTTGTGGATAAAGTTATTGTTGGCGCTGACAGAATAGTTTGCGATGCGATAATAAATAAGATAGGCACATACAGCATTGCTGTTCTGGCGTATGAGCATAAAGTTCCATTCCATGTTGCAGCGCCTCTTTCCACATTCGACTTAAACATCTCTGCGAAAGATGTGATCATAGAGGAAAGAAGCCCTAAGGAGGTTACATATATAAAATCTGTGAGGATTGCCCCGCCGGGGGTAAACGCGCTGAATCCGGCATTTGATATAACGCCAATGAAGTATATTAACTCTATAATATGTGAGAAAGGAATTTTGAGTAGGGAAGATCTTAGTAAGATGGCTAAAGCCCACCAGTCCGCATAATTGGGGTCAAAACATCATGTTGCCTAATAGCATTAAGAAGAAAGATGAAGTAAGTAAAAAAGCCATTAAAGCCCTGCTTAGTGATGAGGGGGTCCTAGTTGAGTCCGCTGAGGACGCTGAGAGTTTATCCTCAAAAGGCTATGGCACACCGAAGGATGGAAAACTGATCTTAGCCTTCTATGAAGCCATATATTTGCATAGCAAAGGGCTGCTTAAAATTAAAGATGATAAAATTGGAAAACCAGTTGGGTTTCAGGATTTACTGGAAAAATATAAGAATGTTGATGAAAATGCATGGGTAAAATACTTAATTTACCGTGATTTAAGAAGCAGAGGCTACGTTGTCCGCGATGGTTTTGGATTAGGCATAGATTTCCGCCTATATGAGAGAGGCGAATATAGTAAGGACTCAGCAAATTACCTAGTTTTGGGAATATATGAAGGCATGCCTCTCTTCACGGAAGATCTGGCCCAAATACTAAATCGCGCACAAAATTTAAAGAAGACCCTTATATTGGCCGTGATAAATAGAAGAGGAGAGATAGTGTATTATTCTGTTTCACAATTGAATTTTTAAGTTAATGATGCATTGGAAGAGTTTTCAATTTCCTATTTTCACTCCCTCATCTTCCATAGGGATAATAAACCAAACGCATCTACTAAACTATTATTTATCATGTCCAGTATGCCGAAGACAACTAGGTTTTCGGGGTTAATATCTGGAAAAAGAAGTATTAGGGTAGCCTCGAAGACGCCTAACCCCGTTACAGTTACTGGAATTAATCTGACAAGGGTTAACATCGGATGTAGCATGAGCCATATGTGGAAGGGGAAGAATATCCCTACAGCGTAGCCGAGAATATTCCATTCTAACCCACGTAAAAACCATCCTAAAAGCGGAAAAATGAAGAGAAACAATAATCTTCTTTTTAGGCTTTCAAGCGAGCTTCTAAAATCTTGATAGTAAGGTAGGATCTTCTCTCCTAATAATGGGATCTTAGACACTATTTTAGCGCTTCTTTGGCTTGCGATAAGCGTAAAAAACAGTATGCCTCCTAAAATTACCGCAACGGAGAATAAAAACAGGATCGGGTTGACGCTTAGTCCAAACAAATAAATGAGGAAAACCGCTGATATGGTTCCAAAAATGGCCTTTGCAATCACGTCAACAACAGTTAGGGCTGAAACAACCCCAATATTTCCAGCGAGCTTTGACTTAAATGGCAGTGAAGACAGCAAATACCCCGTTCTTCCAACGCTAAAATCGCTACCTAACATTCCGAAAAGATGGGCGAAAAAACCATCCTTCCAGCCCGTTTCAACGCCGCTTCTACGCATCGCCCAGGAAAGCCTATATCCCATCAAAACCGCTTGTACTAGATATGGGAGATCGCTGGCTAAGAATAGCAAAATGCTTACAGAAGATAGGGCTACTAAAAACTTATCAAAATTTAAGAATTGCGAAAAGAGAAGATATAAAATAATTATACTTACCACTACGCTCAATAAAAATCGTTTATTCAACTAGCCTCTCCTCCAGATTTATTCTTCATCTGCCGCTATGCTTATTCCTTCTTCTGCGGCGGGTTCAGCGTTATATAAAGTATATTATTTCCTCTAACTAAAACCTTACCATAATTCGCTATTAGCTGACTATTATTGTACTCTGATGCTCCATCAAGAATTATATTCATGTAGCTGTCACAGTGCACCATCGCCCCTCTATATTCAATGTTATTTTTAAGTGTAACCCCAATGTAGGAGTTCATTTGCTTTATTAGTACATTTAATGGTTTCTTGCTGGGTTCCATAGGTTTACCGCCAGATTATTGCTATTACCATTCTTAACTTTTTACTATAAAAGCATTATTGCAAAGTTTAAATGCCTATGGCATCTGTTCGGGAACACATTTAATAATGGGCTGGCGAACATTTTTATTAATGCCTCCGGAATGATTAAGCGATGGAGATCTCAGAAGCCCCCATATTTAAAGTGTATACGGAAGTTTCACCCGCCTACTACAGCGAACTACTTCTCTTTGTATATCAGAAATACATCGTCCCATTCTATCGGAACTTCGCTAATGTTAGGCGCTGGATACTGGATGGGCAGGAAACATTAGCTTTCACGTTCGTTAATTCCAGCGGCGCATGGTACGTTGATGTGGAAGTTACTTCCGGAAACCCCCTAGAAATAAAAATGAAACCAAGCGCCTATACGCCCAAAAAGGTTCTAAGCAAGCTTAGAGAAGACTTAATAACTACAATTCAAATGTTTGAGGATAATGTTAGAAGAACCACGCTTTACTTTGCTTGGGGCCCAAGCAAATATATTGTGGGCGAGAAGGCGCTTACACAAAGAAAGAAGATTTTAAGCCAAATATTCACTGGAAATATGATGTTTTTATTCGTCATATTTATCCTCTTCAGTTACATGGTTTTTCTACTTACTCAAATGTACGCGCCCATTATATTAGTGCTCTCGCAGCTAGTTCTAGTTTTACTATCGGACAAGATAATAATGAGGATGGGCGATTGGTCGATCGCTGAAGACTCGCCCCACGTGCATATTCTCCAGTATCATATTCCCACAGAGGATTTAGAATTTATTCGGCGGAATTACAACAGGGAACGTTTCCTCCGAATAAAAAGAGAAATTTATGAAAGAACATTGGCTTTAGGAAACCCCATCGATGCCAAAACTGTTCAAGAGGTTTTCTTTCAGCATGGAGTTAACATTAAGCCTGAAAACATGCTTGTAAGAAGCATAAATATATATCAAATTGTTAAGGAAGCCGCGCACGTATTTAATATGCCGATTCCGAAAATCAGAGTGGCAAACATTATAGTTCCTAATGCCGCTGCCACCGGTCCGGCGCCGCGCTTCGGACTTGTCCTAATAACCACGGGTTTGCTTATCCAGCTGGATGATGATGAGATCTTGGCTGTTGTCGGGCATGAAATGAGCCATGTTAAAAGCAGGGATCCGCTTATTCTCTTCGCGTTGACATCGGCTGAGTATCTGCTGAGGGTGTACGTTCTCTGGCCCTTCATCCTATTCTTTGGCTTCTTTTATTTTCTGTTCGCTTTAAGCCTCATCTACTTCATTGCAAAATTCTTTGAGGCTAGAGCAGACCTTGAATCAGCAATCGTGCTTAAGAAGCAGAACGAACTGGCCGACGCCCTGAGAAAAATAGGATATAGAAGAATATTGGCTGAAAGGTCCTCAAGTAGAATTGGCAGCTGGATAGGCCTAGATCCCCATCCGCCTCTCTCATTTCGGATTGAGCGGCTTGAAAATATGATTGAACCTGAAAGAATAAAGCACCCATTTATACAATCCATGAAGGATTGCATAAATGGATTTCTAAGAGAAATAGGCATAGCCACTTAATTTTTTTATCTTTCAGACGATTTGATTTACTAGGATCCTCAAGATATTAACGATTGGTAATCTTAACGTTTAGAATTAGAAGTAACGTCATCTCGGACTGTTGAAAGGCGAAAGGTAATAAGTAGAATTATAAATTTCTATGCTTTTTACTATCCTTCTCACCTAGGCTGGCCTGAAGCTTGGTTCTTTAGGTTTGGCTTTTAATTCCTTTGGAACATTGACGACGCGAACTATATTCTGCGAGTTTATCACATATATGGGTGTTCCATCAGGGTTCCACTTTTTAAGCCTCTTAACGCCGGTCAGAACAAGCTTAACCTTAAGCGTTGAGCCGTCACTTAATTTATAAATGTTCCATACTTCTTTCTCCTCAACAAAGTCAACATCCTCAGCCTCGGCTAAATCTTCAGGAGATATTTGAACGCTCATATAAACACCAAGAAATGATTCCACCATCAGAAATATAAAAGCTCTTATCATCCCATTTATTCCATATGGGATGATGCGTCATCGAATCTGAACATGAATCTAGGGATAGCCGCAGCGAAATAGACAAAGCATTTATAATTTCCTTTCCTTCATTTATAAATTGCATGTCAAATATGCCCCAGCGCGGAAAGCCGGAGATCGTGGGTTCAAATCCCACCGGGTCCGCCAAACTAAATTAGATTAGCCGAAACGTTAAATGATGGACCCGTAGTCTAGCCAGGATTAAGACGTCGGCCTGCGGAGCTGGGGCTGAAGAATAATTTTTATCCCACAAAACCAATAATCGCATAAGTTAATTTTTCATGAACTTTTCGATAGCCCATTTTTCCCCATGGCACCAGAGACCATGTCTTATCTTAAATCTAAATTCATGGAAACATTATATTCAAATAAGTAATGCATATGAATATATGAATGGAGAGTGGGAAAGTTGAAGGTCTTGAGATATTCAGATGTGCCAGTCGAAAATATGGAAGGGGGAGCGTTTTGCGAAAGGGCTGAGGTTCAGCGTTTCATAACTTCTAACGACTCAAAAGACTTTAGAGTATTTATAGTTCATTTCCCATCAGGTCATAGAACACGATGGCACATCCATGATTGTGATCAAGCATTGTATGTTTTGGACGGCATAGGGATTGTAGCAAACGAGGATACGCAGTACGAAGTAACGCCGGGAACCTTTGTTTTAATCCCGGCTGGAGAGAAGCATTGGCATGGAGCGAAGAAAGAAACTCATCTAACACATATTATGATCCTAAAGGCAGTTTCTAAAGAAACCATGTTTGAATGCCCAAATACCTAATGAAAAAGGCTCAGTTACTCTTATACATCTCCTTTTTATAAATGTGTACGGCCACTTTAAGAATAAATCTTAAAAATGCGGTGTCTTTTGACACGTATTTTCGCATTCTATAACTTTCTTTACAACTTTCATATCCTAATACTTTAAGAATGCGGGTCTCTGAAACCTATTTTTATTTTGCCTTCAGCCAGTGGATTATATGCGCAAAATTTTTATATTTATAGCATTTGTTTAAGGGAAAGTTTATTAGTCTCGTCTTGTTGTTTACTTTTTTGCCCTTGCAGTTATGGATGCGCAGCTACTGATGGATGAGGCGATTTAATGGGGGAAGTGTTAATCTTAATAATACGTACATCGCATAAATCTCAAATCTTTATCGGAGGGAACATGAAAGTTTGATTAATCTTAAGGATTCCTTTCTGGTTATGAAATCTTTTTTTGAAGAGAAGGGGCTAGTTAGGCAGCATCTTGACTCCTATAATGAGTTTGTCGAGCATGGTCTCCAGAAAATAATAGATGAAGTTAAAGAAATAGAGATTGAGGTTCCAGAGGGGCCGTATAAAATAAGGTTTGGCAGAATTTTCATTGCCCGTGAGACTGAGAACGGAGTTATCTACGGGCCGTACGTTACTGAGGTTGATGGGACCCGTCATGAGATCTATCCTATGGAGGCACGCCTAAGGAACCTAACGTATGCAATGCCCATGTCAGTTGAGATGATGCCCGTCATAGGTGGCAGAGAGATGGATAAGGAGCTTGTTTATATAGGTGATCTGCCAACAATGCTCAAATCAAAGTACTGTTATCTCTCCGGCGTCTCCGAGGATGAATTAATTAGGCATGGTGAAGATCCGCTTGATCCCGGAGGCTACTTTATAATTAACGGGTCTGAGAGGGTCATCGTTGCCCTTGAGGATTTAGCTCCTAACCGTATACTTGTAGATGTTGAAACTAAGGGAGCTACACCGATTTATAGGGCTAAGATATTTTCGACAACGGTTGGTTTTAGGGCTAGAATTGAGATGCGCATGAAACCTAATGGTTCGCTGCATGTTTCTATGCCCGGCGTTCCATCAGAAATACCTTTTGTTGTCCTTATGAGGGCGCTTGGTCTAGAATCCGATAAGGAAATAGCTGAAGCAGTTTCGCTAGATAAGGAAGTGCAGAGCGAGCTTGAGCCGTCATTTGAGGAGGCTGCCGACGTAAATACCGTTGAAGATGCGCTTTTATTTATTGGGAACCGCGTAGCCCATGGGCAGGTTAAAAGCTACCGCCTTCAGAGGGCTGAGCAGCTCCTAGATCAAAACTTCATGCCTCACATCGGAAGATCCTCCAGTAAAAGAATCGATAAGGCTTATCTGCTTGGTGAGATGGCCGCTAGAATCGTTGAACTTAAGCTCGGCAGACGTAAACCTGATGACAAAGATCATGTTAAAAATAAGCGGTTAAAGTTAGCTGGTCCGCTACTTGCTGATTTATTCCGAATTGCATTCAGAAACTTGTGCCGTGACATTAAATATCAGCTAGAGAGGATGGGTTCAAGGAAGCGCATGATAAGCGTTTCAATAGCTGTTAGGCCTGGAATAATAACCGAGAAGGTTCAGCATGCTCTAGCGACCGGCAATTGGGGTCGGGGGAAAGTTGGCATAACGCAATTACTTGATAGAACAAATCTCACATCAACATATAGTCATCTCCGAAGGTTACAGTCGCCGCTGAGCAGAAGCCAACCTAACTTTGAGGCTAGGGATCTGCATGCTACGCATTGGGGCAGGCTGTGTCCAAATGAAACCCCTGAGGGCGCGAACTGTGGATTAGTCAAGAATCTAGCGTTGTCGGCTTCAATATCCATAGGCGTAGACTCTGAAAGAGTTAAGCATGAGCTTTATAAGCGGGGCGTTGTTCCTCTATCTGAAGCCGGCGAGTCGCTGAAGATTAATGGCGCAAAAGTTTTCGTGAACGGCGTCCCGATGGGCTATCATGAGAACCCAGAAAGGCTAGTTTCGGAGTTGAGAAGGGTAAGGAGGAGAGGCGAGATCTCATCGGAGATCAACATCGCCTACTTCTCAGAGGTTTACGGCGTTAAGCGTGAAGTCTACGTAAACTGTGATGAGGGAAGAATACGTAGACCCTTAATTATAGTTGAGAACGGCGTGCCGAAGCTGCAGGAAGAACATATTGAGAAAATTGCTTCTAAGGAATGGGTTTGGAGCGACTTAATGAAGCATGGCATAATTGAATATTTAGACGCCGAAGAGGAGGAGAACGCCTATATAGCACTATACCCTGAAAATATCACCCCTCAGCATACTCATCTAGAGCTGGCGCCATACTTGATCCTTGGGATCTGCGCATCATTGATACCATACCCGGAGCACAACCAGTCTCCGCGCAACTCTTATGAGTCAGCAATGGCTAAGCAAGCTTTAGGCATATACGCAATTAACTTCCCCTTTAGAGTTGACTCACGAGCTCATATACTTCATTATCCGCAGAAACCGCTGGTAAAAACTAAGTCTATGGAAATCATAAGCTATGATCTGCGCCCATCTGGGCAGAATTGCGTTGTAGCGGTTCTATCATATGAAGGATACAATATGGAAGACGCTATAATTTTCAATAAGGCATCCATAGAGCGCGGTTTAGCCCGCTCCACTTTCTATAGGCTTTATGAGGTTGAGTGCCGCCAATATTTAGGTGGGCTCAGGGATCGCTTAGCGGTGCCGGAGCCTGGGACGAGAGGTTATAGAGGAGAGCAATACTACCGTCTTCTCGAACCAGACGGAATAGTAGGACTTGAAGCGGAGGTTTCAGGCGGAGACGTTTTAATAGGCAGAATTAGCCCTCCGAGGTTCCTTGAGGAATATAAGGAGTTTGAGACTAGAGGTCCGGCAATGAGGGATTCATCGATTGAAATGAGGCCTTCTGAAAATGGCGTGGTTGATGCTGTTTTCATAACTGAAACAAGCGAGGGAAATAGGCTGGTTAAGGTTAGAGTGCGGGATGAGCGGATACCAGAGTTGGGTGACAAGTTCGCTTCCAGACATGGGCAGAAGGGGGTTATAGGTATGATAGTGCCGCAGGAGGATATGCCATTTAGCGTAGACGGACTTGTTCCCGACGTGATCATTAATCCGCACGCTATGCCCTCAAGGATGACCATTGGACAGTTCCTGGAATCTATGGCTGGCAAGATAGCGGCCTTAAGAGGTGAAGCCATGGATGGCACACCATTCATCGGCAAGAGGCGCGGCGAAGCCTTGAAACGCATGCTGATAAACATGGGCTTTAGCTATACTGGGCGAGAGGTTCTGTATAATGGCGTAACCGGCGAAAAGTATGTGGCTGACATATTTATGGGCATTGTTTACTACCAGAAGCTGCATCACATGGTTGCTGACAAGATTCATGCAAGAGCTAGAGGCCAGGTTCAAATGCTGACTAGGCAGCCGACTGAAGGACGGGCTAGAGGCGGCGGGCTACGCTTCGGTGAAATGGAAAGAGATTGCCTAATAGGGCACGGCGTAGCATTACTCCTACAAGATAGGTTACTTGAAGAATCAGATAAATACATGCTGCATATTTGTGAGAACTGCGGCTTCATAGCATACTATGACATGAAACAGCGTAAGTACCTATGTCACGTCTGCGGAGATAAAGCTGACATCTCGCCGGCTGTAGTTTCATACGCATTCAAGCTTCTCTTACAGGAGTTAATGAGCCTATGCATTACACCTAGGCTTAAATTAAAGGAGAGGGCTTAAAATGGCGATTGAAGAAGCGTACTATAAAGTAATAGACCAGATAAGTTTCGGAATACTCTCACCACAAGAAATAAGGAAGATGTCCGTTGTTGAGATTCAAACAGCTGACACCTACGATGAGGATGGGGCAGTAATACCATCTGGGCTTATGGATAGCCGACTAGGTGTTCTTGAGCCTGGGCAGCGTTGCAGGACCTGCGGAAATACATCGGTGAGGTGTCCCGGGCATTTTGGACATATTGAGCTCGCAGTTCCTATAATCCATGTTGAGTTCACCGAAGTAATACATAATCTTCTCCAAGCAATATGTAGGAATTGTGGACGCGTGCTTCTCCCTGAGAAAACGGTTAAATCTCTTAAAGCTAGGATGGAGAGACTGCGTAGATTGATTGGTACTGTGCCAGCCTCATTCTATAATAGGGTTTTTGAAGAGGCAAAAAGGAATCGAGAGTGTCCATACTGCGGCGCCAAGCAGTATAAAATAGAGTTTGTTAAGCCAACGATCTTTCACGAGTATACGGAGAAGGAAGGCTCCAGGCGTTTAACTGCAAACATGGTACGTGAAAGATTCGAGAGGATATCCGACGAGGACCTTGAGCTTCTTGGTTTCGACCCGAAAAATGCACGCCCAGAATGGATGATACTTCAAGTTTTACCGGTTCCACCGGTCTATGTTAGACCCTCTATAACGCTTGAGTCGGGAATAAGATCTGAAGATGATTTAACGCATAAACTTGTTGATATAGTCCGAATAAATCAACGTCTTAAGGAGAACATAGAGGCTGGTGCGCCAACGCTTATAATTCAGGACTTATCTGAGCTTTTAGAGTATCATGTCACAACATACTTTAACAATGAATCATCCGGCATCCCGCCCTCCAGGCATCGATCTGGAAGAGCTCTGAAAACGCTGTCCCAACGCTTGAAGGGAAAAGAGGGCAGGTTCAGAAGTAACCTCTCCGGCAAGAGGGTTGATTTCTCTGCCCGAACCGTTATCAGTCCGGACTCAAACCTAGATGTAAATGAGGTTGGTGTGCCGATAAGCGTAGCTATGAGATTAACCTTACCGGAGAAGGTCACCCCATGGAACATTGAAAGATTACGTGAACTTGTAAAAAATGGTCCGGATAAATATCCGGGCGCACTGTATATTGTTAGACCTGATGGGAAACGTGTTAGGCTAGAGTTTGTTACAGATAGAGATAAGCTGGCGGAGGCACTTGAGCCGGGTTTCATCGTCGAGAGGCATCTGCAGAATAGTGATATAGTAATCTTTAACAGGCAGCCATCATTACATAGGATGTCTATAATGGCTCATTACGTTAAGGTTCTTCCATATAAGACTTTTAGGCTTCACCTATGTGTCTGTCCACCATACAACGCTGATTTTGATGGGGACGAAATGAATCTTCATGTTCCACAGAGTGAGGAGGCTCAAACCGAAGCCCGCCTTCTCATGCAGGTCCAAGACCACATTTTGTCGCCGAGATTTGGAGGTCCAATAATAGGTGCCATAAGAGACTTTATAACAGCCTCTTTCCTCTTAACTCAAAAATCAACACTTCTAGACAAAAAGGAAGTATGCGAATTATTGGCCGCTGCTGAATATGGTGGCCCCCTCCCTGAACCGGCTATTAAGGAGCCTAAACCATTATGGACCGGTAAGCAAATATTCAGCTTATTCCTTCCGAAGGATTTTAGCTATACGCTTAGGGCCAGCGTTTGTAGAAGTTGTGAGCAATGCTTGAAAGAGGATTGCCCATATGATGCTTACGTTGTCATTAAGAATGGCGTTCTAATTAAAGGGGTGATTGATAAAAACTCCATAGGGGCTGAGAAATCAGAGAGTCTTCTCCATAGAATAATAAAGGATTATGGAACTGAAGCGGGTAGAAAATTCCTTAATCAAATCAGCCACTTTCTCACAAGATTCATGACGATGCGCGGCTTCACATACTCCTTCGAAGAGCTTGATCTTTCTGCCGAAGCCAAGCGGAAAATACGTCAAATAGTGAGAACGGCCGAGAAGAGAATAGCTGAGTTCACTAAAGCTCTGCGAGACGGGACTCTTGAGCGGCTCCCAGGACAGACCCTCATGGACTCATTTGAACTATATGTCATGAATGAGCTAGCTGAGGCTAGGGAGAAAGCTGGCAAAATAGCTGAGGAAGATCTTGAAATCGATAATTCAGGCATAATAATGACTAAGACTGGCGCTAGGGGTTCAACGCTTAACATAGGGCAGATGGCTGCAATACTAGGTCAGCAATCAATACGCGGCAAACGTATCATACGCGGATACCTAGAGAGGGCTTTGCCACATTTTGAACTAGGCGACCCATTCCCTAAGGCAAGGGGATTCGTATATTCATCATATAGGGATGGTCTAGATCCGATTGAATTCTTCTTCCACGCTATGGGCGGGCGCGAAGGCCTAGTAGACACAGCCGTTAGAACTCAGCAGAGCGGATATATGCAGAGAAGATTGATTAATGCATTGGAGCACCTGCGTGTTGAATACGATGGAACAGTAAGAAATCCCCTAGGTGAAATCATACAGTTCAAGTATGGTGAGGATGGTGTTGATCCAGCTAAAAGCGATCATGGTAAGGCTGTTAATGTTAGCAGACTTATTGAGCAGGTTAAACTCATGGTTGAGCGGGGAGGGTTCGCAACAAAAGAGTATATTGAGGAGCAGATAAATAAGGCTAAAGAAGAGCTAACGCCACTTCTGGTTCGTGAGCTCCTAGATGGATTGGTAAACTCTGGCCTTAGTGAGGAGGGCGTAGACTTAGCGGTTAACTTGGCTCTAGAACGTTACAGGAAAGCTCTTGTTGAGCCTGGAGAAGCAGTTGGTGTAATTGCAGCTCAATCTATCGGCGAGCCCGGTACCCAGATGACTCTGAGAACCTTCCACTATGCTGGTGTAAGAGAACAGAATGTTACGCTTGGATTACCGCGTTTAATAGAGATAGTTGATGCGAGAAGGGAACCATCAACACCAATAATGACTATATATTTAGATGAGGAGCATAGGAAGAGTAGGGAGAAGGCAACGGAGGTTGCCCGAAAAATTCTCTACACAACGGTAGAGGATATTTCTGAGGCAATTTACATAAACCCTGAAACTGGAGGGATAATTGTTAAATTCGACAAGAATAGAATGGATGAGCGCGGCATAACGATGGATGATCTAAACAATATTATTAATATGCCGACCTGCTCTCTGAAGTTTGAAGAAAACATGCTGTTTATTGAGCCTAAGAAGAAGATGGATGTAAAGAAACTCCTAGGCAAAGTTTCATCTTATCATATAGGGGGCATAAACGGCATACGAAGAGTTTATGTGACTGAAGAAGAGGGCGAATGGATTATAAGAACCGACGGCTCTAATCTGCCAAGGGTTCTAGAGGTTATAGGCGTTGACCCAACTAGAACAACCACAAACAATTTACATGAAATAGAAAGGACATTAGGCGTGGAAGCCGCCAGAAACGCCATAGTGGAAGAAGCAACGAGCGTACTTGAGGAGCAAGGTTTGGACGTTGACATAAGGCACATAATGCTCGTGGCCGATATAATGACGGCGACAGGTAGCATTAGGCAGATAGGGCGGCACGGAGTTAGCGGTGGAAAACCAAGCGTTCTTGCAAGAGCGGCCTTCGAAATAACAGTTCCAAGCATTGTTGAGGCTGCCATTAGAGGGGAAGTCGATCCATTAAAGGGCGTAACTGAAAACGTTATAATCGGGCAGACCATCCCGATAGGGACGGGGCTGGTTGAAATTTATATGACGGCTCCCTCAGCAACTGCAAGCAAGGAGCGTGGTGAAAAAGTTGAGTAGTCCCAGTAAAAGCGACATTGATAAATCTCTAAGTATAGCCGTTAGATCCGGAAAAATTTTATTCGGGTCAAATGCAACTATAAAAAATGTTATGGCTGGGAGGGTTAGGCTCGTAATCGTAGCATATAACTGTCCAAGCGACATACGTGAAAAAATAAAATACTACTGCAAACTATCAAACATCCCATTTATTATATATCCCGGTTCAAGTCTAGATCTTGGTGCAACCTGCAGAAAACCCTTTCTAGTTGCCTCTTTAGCAGTAAGAGACCCCGGCGATTCCGATATACTCAAATTCTCAGGTGGTGAAAATGTCTAGGGGAATACGTTTCACTAATGAGGAACTAAAATATATAGCGCTTTTTGAAAGCCTGACAGGGGCAAGTGTTAGGGACTGCATAATTGACAACCAATTTGATAGAATAATATTTGTAGTTAAAGAGGGTGAGGCTGGAGTAGCAATAGGCAAAGGGGGAAAAAACATAGCGCTTCTTGAGAAGATGACTGGTAAAAAATACGAGATAGTTGAATTTTCTGATGATCCAGTTCAGCTGATAAAGAATGCCTTGAAGCCTGCGAAGGTGAAGGAGGTGCGGCTAACTAAGAAACCTGATGGAAATACTATTGCTGTCGTCGCAGTGGATTATAAGGATAAAGGTATGGCTATTGGCAAGAATGGTAGAAACGCTGAGAAACTAAGGTTTCTTGCAAAGCGATATTTTCAGATAAGCAGCGTCTTTATTGTTTAATAAATTGTTTAGGAGAACATTAAACATCCGAACGAAATATTTATAATAGGAAATATTAATTTGGCAATATAGCGCGCGAGGTTAATTGGCTATGGGAAAATCGCCTAAGGGCGAGTTCGCTGCGAAAAAGCTGGTCAGGAATAGAAAGAAGTGGCGATGGAGGAGCATATACTATAAGCGGCGCATACTAATGTTGGATGTTAAAGCCGATCCCCTTGAGGGCGCCCCAATGGCCCGCGGGATAGTTCTTGAAAAAGTTGGGCGGGAAAGTAAGCAGCCAAACAGCGCCATAAGAAAATGCGTAAGAGTTCAACTAATAAAGAATGGTAAGGTTGTTACAGCTTTTCTTCCCGGTGACGGAGCGTTAAACGTTATTGATGAGCATGATGAGGTGATAATTGAGGGAATAGGCGGCTCAAGAGGTAGATCGATGGGAGATATTCCCGGAGTCAGATGGAAGGTAGTTACAGTTAACGGGGTTTCCCTCAAAGATCTAGTAATTGGAAGAAAAGAGAAGCCTCGACGCTAAAATATGCACTTACTTTAAGTTTATCTTTTATCACCATATATCTGAATACTCCTCAAGAAGCGTACCTATAACTTCATCTCTCTCAACTTCCGTCGTATATTCTATTGGAAAATGCTTTCTTAATGGCATTATTAGGAAATGTATTATCTTGTTTATCGTATCATCCCATATTTCAATCATATCCTTCTTCGCTTTCAGCAGCGAATGCCCTTGTATGACTGCGTAAATGTCATCAAAACCTATGCTTGTCTTTGACATAAATATGCGGTCACCGAGTTTCAACGCGCATATGTCCAGTCTCTCTTCAGCTATGTAGTTTCTTACAAGTCTATAAATATGATCTATATCGATCTTTATGTCGGATATCACACCGTAATCGCTATCAGTCATTAAAAAGCTCTTTATTAATACTTCAATTAGCTTAGATATGTTTGCTTCATCCTCTATGAATTCGCCTTCGATTCTCTTTCTTAAAGAGTTCTTTTGAAGGGGCATATACTCTTCACTCTGCCCAAAATCGCTTGGGATCTGATAAAATTTCTGTGATTAAAAATAAAAGTCTATTGAAAAAATATTTGCCGCAAAAATATGCTTATAATAAGTATTTTATCATTTATTTATGCTTAATTCTTAAGAGTTTATAAACTTAGATTTTTTTAACTATAAATACCTATAGAAATCCCTAGGTTTAAGCTCGCTAAACTCATCCGTATGTTCTGCGATGTGTCTCCTTATATCGAGACAGAGATGACACTTTGACACATACCCATCATCCTTCTCCCTATATCCATACTCTCTAACTGCGTATTCAAAGAGCTTCATTATGCCTCTAGGCGATACTAAAATCTCTATTATCGGATGTTCATCAAGATTTACTCCATCTTGGCAGATTTTTTCCAAATCTCTAGCATCCCCCAAAGATACGCCAGCGCAATAACCTGAAATGTAATTACAATAGTTATCCACATGAACGTGCCAATCCCTTGTTAGCTCTTCCATGCATGATTCATTAAAGAATCTGCTGGCCGGATATCTCCTATAAATGTGACCGATTCTGTATGGTGCCCTACCCATAGGCAAAATCGAGGGAAAACTTAGTCCAGTATAAAGTCCGAGCGGATCCTTTTCACCTATCACGGACAGATACTTTTCAAAGGATAATATTCCCTTAAGACCCATTGCCCTCATCTGATTTAAGAAAAGTTCTTGGTAAACAATAACGCTGCCAAATACGTGTTTACTTATCTTTATGGCCCGCTCTATATGCTCGAAGGGAATATGCTCAACGAGAAACGGGTTGGCGCTTATAAGTATACCCTTTAAACCCGCATCTCTGAGTTTACGAAGTTTCTCCTCAGTTTCCTCATCATCAGTGCACCAGAAACAGTTTGTTTCAACAAAAATCGAAGGAATTTCATACTCATCAGCCATTTTAACCAAGTTAAGCAATAAATTAAAATTCAGGAAAGGCTCCCCGCCAGTGAAGTGTAAGCCAAGATTAACTCCTATTTGACTGAAATTTTTTGGATACCGCTTTTTAAAAGATGCTGAGAGAATCTTCAGAATTTTCTCAGCGTCACTTAAGCTTATCCAATCGCTTCTCCACCTAGGGGAGCAAGCATACATGCAATGCCTGCATTCATTAGTGCACTTGTATGTTAGAAATATTCCGCCTGAAAATGGCTCAGGAATAATCAATCGATTCACGTCCAATCTTCTCCAACTAAGCTATTTTTCAATGGTGTAACGCTGATGAAGAATAAATGTTTTATTTGCCGCCAAATCTATGGTGTAATAGGGATGATGTGATAAAAAAGGTTGGAGCCAAATCGCGCAATGACCAAGAGTTACTCCACTGACCTATTTTAGCCCCAAACTCAAAAAAGATGCCTATGAATCTATCCCCCTGAACGTCGGAGGTAACTTAAATTTTCTTTTAACCCTATCGATTTGTTCTCCGATAACTTCTATTTCATCCAGGTTTGCTGTTCCAAGTTTTCTTTCCTCGGCAAGCTTCAGATATTTCACTTTACTAGGAGCTATGCCCATGGCTGCCGTTGCGACGGCGTCCACGGCAACCATATTTGTGCCTGCAATAATAATGTTCATTTGAACCGGTGAACCGTAGACTTCATCTTCTTCAGAACCAACCAGCCCATCTACAACGTTAAGTTTCACTTTGTCCCTGAAGAGCATGGTTAAATCAACTATTTTCTCATTTAACCTATCATGCATGATGCTTTTTGGAAGAATCAGCCCCATAAGATTTTTCATGCATAATGTAACTAAGGCCATATGATGAACCTTAAGCTTCGGAACATTTATTATGCATGTGCTTCTAAGAGCTGTTTCGGCAATCCCAACTTCGTACAACGCTAAAGCGTTAGGTATTTTTAGTTTAATTACTGGGTCTCTATTTAAGTCTATGAGCCTAACTTTATGCCGTCTTACAACATCCTTTATTCTCACAACATTAAACGCCCTCTCAGTGTCGCCAGCTCCACCTTCGCCCACAACCACATCGCTTACTCCTAAATCCTTGAGGTACATAATTATGCCCTCAATGATGCGTGAATCAGTTGTAACGCCAGTTGAAGGGGGCCTAGCTGAAACATAATTTGGCTTGATAAGAACTTTATCCTCGCTTGATATGATTTTTTCAGAGCCAATTAATTTTAGGGCTCTCTCCAACATTTCATGCAGATCATCACCTTTAACAACGGCTACTTTTACCTTCTTCATCGTAACCTTCATCGTAACCACTCGCAGCTGATTAAAGTTAACCCCAGCTTAACTATTTTTCGGGTTCTCCCATTATTGATGAGAAAACTCTCCGCAACTGCTCTTAAGGTTCTCTATCTCTATAATGCTATTTTAGATCCTGGTTAAACGGCAAGTTTAATATCGCATCTATGGCTTCCTCCACCTGTTTATTCGAGAGGATGAAGCAAAC
>JAGTQL010000027.1:19102-20737 GCA_018396555.1 Candidatus Bathyarchaeota archaeon
CACATCTATTAGCAAATCTTTAGCTTCGGAGTTGATCGATGGCATTTCTCTTACCTTAACTCATAAACGTGGGTAAATTGTTAAATAGCGATGAGAGAATTAGCGCTGACATTTTTGGCTGTCTATCTCTAGTAAACACGCCTTTCCTGTTTAAGATTGTTCTTCCCGGGTTCTGCGGGGTTCTGAAATCCGCAAAGACCCATACATGTAAACCATTGATAAAATTCTTCTTTGACAGGGCTTCCACATATTTCCTAATGAATTCTGCCTGGTAGTCCTCAGACCACATGTTTGGGGGGTCGCTGTGTAACCCTATAATAGCGTCGGCGCCAAATTCCGTTATGATTATGGGTTTATCTGGATTTTTCCTGTGAATCTCCTCGAGATCTGTTATCATAGAATTTACTCCTTCATCTATGTTGCCCCATTCAGAATACCATCCTCGATAAAAATTCAGCGATATAACGTCTACGTAGCTTAAAGCCAGATCTCTAACGCTTCTATGCGATGTAAATGTTATTGGCCTTGAGGGATCTACCTCCTTGAAGTATGCGGCAAGTTTCCTTATGAACTCGGCAACTTCAGGTATGTCGCTTGGCGGCTCGTTTAAAACACTATACATTATGACTGACGGCCTATTCCTGTGTTCCCTAATCATCTCGCTGATAACTTCCCTTGCCTTAGCCAGATAGTCCCCGCCGCTAAATAGTTCAGATAAATCCTCTCTTTTTGCGATTATTCTCTCAATGCCCGAGTAGCATAGGGGTGGCTCTAAAATCACTAGAAAACCGAATTCATCCGCTAAGTCTAAATGTTCGCTCGAATACGGATAATGAGATGTTCTAAAAGAATTCGCCCCCATCTTTTTCATGAGGTAAAAATCTCTCACAAGCACCGGACCCGGCAAATATTTGCCGAAAATAATGAAATCTTCATGTCTACCAAAACCCTTTAAAAAGATCGCCTTTCCATTTAAGTATATTCTGCCGCCTTTAACTTCAACATCTCTGAAACCTATACGCTCATACACGGAATCCCTAATACTTCCACCAATACAGAGTTCCAGGATTAGAGTATATAGGTTGGGCGCCTCTGGGCTCCAAGATTTAACTCCTTCAATTTTTCTCTCATAAGCATATTTGCCGGGTTCCACATCGCTGATTCTCTCCCTATATATAATTGAGGTTGCGTCTTTGCTGCCTAAAATTACATTTAAGTCAACAGTCTCCTCAGATACAATATCGACTGAAACCTTCAAGCATCCCTTACTGTCGGCGTTTATGGTTACATCTCTAATATAATGCTGGTCAGTGAACTCTACGTATATTGGTCTATGTATACCTCCGTAATGGAAGAAATCAAAAGCTGTTACATTAAGTTTCACTGCTGGGGGCAAAGCGCTTATTGACGGCGTGTTGTCCACTTTCACCACAACCCTATTGAAGCCTCCGATTTTTAAATCGTCAACTTTAAATTTGAATGATGTAAAAGAGCCCTCGTGTTCTCCCACGAATTTTTCATTAATCCAAACTTTAGTTTTATATCCCGCCCCCTCAAATATAATCAAAGCCATCTTTCCCTCCAAGTTTTCCCCTATATAGAAGTCTTTCTGATACCAGGCGGCAGAATATACTT
>JAGTQL010000028.1 GCA_018396555.1 Candidatus Bathyarchaeota archaeon
GAGCCAGCGATAGAATTACTGGTATAAAGTATGCGTGCTCCCATCTCTCTATGCCAATTTTGCTTCGCACACTTCCAGAAGAAGATGCCTCTGCCAGAGCCTTTGTTCTTTCAATTTGGCTTTTTGCAGATTTTACGCTTGCAGCTCCACTCCACCCTTTATGCCAGTGTTTACAGTCAGCTGAAATAATTACCGGTTTTTTTAATCCAAGTATGTCTATTTCCCGTCTCTTTTTCATCCATGTGAAACGAAAGTTCTTCTTAACTTGAAAGTCATTCGTCTCAAAAGATAATGTTAAGAATTTCTCAAATTCCTCCCAGTTTAAAAACCTCGAAACTCTTTCGATGTCGGCGCTTAATTCAATTGCTCTAGCAGCCATTTTTAGGCGCTGCTCACCATCAACAGTTACAGCATCACCATTCAGCATTAGAATGCCCTCGCCATGGAGCTTCCTTAGAACCTCATCAGTCAGATCTCTCGGGATTCTGGACTCCTTATTGACATCCTCTATCTTAACATTATTATTTTCCTTGGTTGTCCGCAGAATATGAATCAGGATTTCTCTTTCGAGGATCATTTGCGAAGCGACTTCCCATAGAGTCTAAATAGAGCGTTAAATTATTGTTTCTGTTGATGCTTTTGTATCCACTTTTATGAGCTCGCTATTCTCTTACATGTCCACGTCCGAGAACAAAATATTTGATGCTTGTCAAATGTTGTACGCTCATCGGTCCGCGTGCGTGTAGTTTTTGTGTGCTTATTCCTATCTCAGCGCCAAGCCCATATTGGTTTCCGTCAGTGAATCTTGTTGAGGCGTTCCAGTATACGGCTGCGGAGTCAACGTCTCTAATAAAGCGCAGGGCCTTATTGAAGTCCGATGTTAATATAGCATCTGAGTGCTTTGTTCCATACTTGTTTATGTGCGCTATGGCCTCATCCAGTCCGCTCACAACCTTAACGCCTATTATCAAGTCTAAATATTCAGTGTACCAATCCTCCTCGGTTGCGGGTTTGACATCCGGCACAATTTTACGTGTTTCCTCGCAGCCCCTAACTTCAACGTTATGGCTGCGCAGTGCCCCAATAACCCGGGGGAGAAATGTTTGAGCTATGTCTTTATGTACGAGAAGCTTCTCAGCTGCATTGCATGTTCCCGGTCTCTGGCACTTGGCATTTATCACTATGTCTATTGCTCTGTCAAGATCTGCGTCGCTATCAACATATATGTGGCAGTTTCCAGTTCCAGTTTCAATAACCGGTACTTTCGCGTTTTCAACTACGGCTTTTATCAGCTCTGCCCCGCCTCTGGGTATTAGAGCATCAATATAGTCTCTCATCTTCATAAGTTGTAGAGCTGCACTTCGCTCAGTCACTGGTACAACTTGTATTGCGCCGTCAGGTATGCCGGATTTAGCAGCAGCCTCACTTAAAATTCTCCCGATAACAATGTTGGAGTTTATTGCATCCGATCCGCCCCTCAGTATCACCGCGTTGCCGGATTTTAGGCAGATTCCAGCAGCGTCAGATGTTACATCTGGCCTAGACTCATATATCACGGCTATAACACCTAGCGGGACACGGATTTGACCGATTATCAACCCGTTTGGCCTGATCCATGTTCTTATTACTTCACCTATCGGATCCGATAGCTCAGCGACTTCCCTTAGGCATTGGGCCATTTTCGCAATTCTAGACTTGTTCAGAATTAATCTGTCTATTAATGCTTCTTTAACACCCCTAGCTCTGGATGCCTCAACATCTTTTTGGTTGGCTTCAAGTATTTCATCCGCATTCTTTTCGAGCGCGTCAGCCATGTTATATAGGGCTCTATTTTTCACTTCAGTAGAGAGTTTAGCCAGAATATAAGACGCTTCTTTCGCTTTTTTACACATTCTGAGAATTAGCTCGCTCTCGCTCACTTCCTAATTCACCTCGCCAACTATATGCATAAGCTTTCTAACAATAACTTCTTTGCGTCTAATGTAGCCTAAAACCTTTTTTATTTGCGTAGTTTTCAGACCTTTTATCAGATTTATTTCCTCGCTTGAGTAGTTAACTATTCCACGTGCAAATTCTTTACCGTCAGGTCCCGTTATGCTAACCACATCGCCTATTTTGAATTGTCCAGAGATGGACTCTATGCCCGCTGCCAGCAGGCTTGCTCCTTTGAGGATTGCTTGCTTCGCGCCCTCATTAACTTTAATCTGTCCTTTAGCGCCAGCACCGTAGGCTATCCACTTCTCTATGCCGGACATTTTGCCAGTAGGTTTAAAGTACGTTCCAACCTTCTTGCCTTCAAGTATATCTATCAGCACGTTTTTTCTTCTGCTATTTGCTATCACTAGCGGTATACCGCTTTGCATCGCTATTTCAGCAGCCTCTATCTTAGTTTTCATTCCTCCCCTTCCCAGCGCGCTTTTTCCCTCAGCAATCTCTTTCAGCTCAGGTGTTATTTTCTCAACGATGGGGATCACACGCGCCCCTTTCTTCCTAGATGGGTTTACGTCACAAAGCCCATCAATGTTTGATAATATTATGACCAGATCTGCTTGGACAGCGTTGGCTATTAAAACAGATAATATGTCGTTGTCGCTGAAGTTTACTTTGTACTTCCTTGTAATGGGCATTATCTCATCAACCGATGTAACATCGTTCTCGTTTATAACGGGCACAACCCCTAGACTGAGCAACTTATCAAGAACGTTACACGTGTGAACATATGAAATTCTATTAGCCAAATCCTCTTTAGTTAGAAGAACTTGGGCGATCTTCAAACCATGCTGCTTAAAAAGCTCGCGGTAGTGCGCCATTAGAATCCCCTGTCCAACAGCGGCGCATGCCTGCTTAAAGACTATATCGTTCGGGTTAGGTTTAATGCCCAGCTCTGCAATGCCGGATGCTATCGCCCCGGACGTGACTAGTATTATTTGATGGCCTCTTTTAACAGCCTCAGCTATCTGGCTAGTTAATTCACGCATTGCGTCAAGATCTAAATTTCCATCGCTTTTGGTCAAGCTACTTGTTCCAATTTTTACGACAACGAGTTTTCCCATCATAACTATTCAACAGTAATTTAAAAATGAAGAAATAATTTTTATTTCTTTTGCTTCCACAGTAAAAATAATTAATATGAATAAGTCCTAACTGGTTAAATTTGGCATTAGCATCTATAAACGTATCATCCCGCCTCTACATCTATGCGAACCTCGTGCAGATCTCCATTAATCATCCGATAAGCTGCTACCTCATAGTTTATCGAGGAAATTATGAGCCATATTGTTTCAGGCCAGAGCTTCATGTATTTTATGTCAGTTGCTGAGGGGCGGGTGCCGGCTGAGTGCGAATGAAAGAAGCCTAAATGCTGTAAGCCCTCTATTTCGGCTTCAAACAGTGTCTTTAAAAAATCCTCTGGGTCTATCTGAAATCTTACTGTGGATTCAAGTGTGTTTCTGAACGCTACAATCTTTCTTATGCGTGCTTCGCTGCCGCTTAATTCACCGAAAAGTGCACCGCACGCTTCAACTGGATAGCTTTCACGCGTCTTTTCAATCATAAAGCGGATCTGACCCGCGCTCATCTTAACCCTTATGCCGATCCCTCCCCTAAAGAATTTTTGATTCTGAAATCCCAAGCCCATCAACTATCAATTTTGAGAATGACTTATAGGCTTCCGCCTCGTCTCTAGCGCCCTCAATCACCGCTATGCCGCTCTTTAATATGCTGGTTGATCCCCCAAATTCGTTGTCAAATGTTACGCCAAGTTCAGCTTTAACTTTAATTTTAAATCCCACCTCGGCGATCATTGAGATGAGTTCATTCATATTTAATTTTAAGTCTTCTCTAGGAATTATTCTGAAGACTTTTCCTCTGCCTCTGCCGTGAGCTTCAGAGATGGCTTTTCTTGTCAGGGGCATAGGCGGCCTAAGGGGTTTTAAGCCGCATACGGGGCAGTTTTCGGACTTTGAAATCTCTATCTCCTCAAAGGTTAAATCTTTAACATCGCAATGTAACAGTTTCTTTGCTAGAAGAGGTTCTTTGCCAAGCATTATTCTAATTGCCTCCGAGGTTTCTATCCCAGCCATTATGCTCAATAGGGATGTATGAACGCCGACGGATGCGCATGTTGGCAGGTCTTCATCATTAATATCTCCCTGAAAGCACTCTAGGCAGGGTGTTTTACCAGGCAATATTGTTGTTATATTGCCGAACGTCATGAGGGCTGCGGCAAATACGTAGGGTACGCCATTTTTCCGGCAAGCCCTATTTATTGCGTAGCGTGGGGTCATACGATCTAAACCATCAACTATAACGTCCATGCCTTTAACTATGTCTTCAGCATTCTTTGCATTTATTGAGACTGGCAGTGGCTCAACCTCTATATGCGGATTCAGTTCTTTCAACCTCTTAGCTGCAACCTCTACTTTTGGGTAGCCGACAAAATTCGCTCCGTAAAGTATCTGCCTATGCAGATTCGAGAGCTCGACAACGTCCTGATCAACCAAACGTATATGTCCGACTCCCATAGCCGCTAGCTGCAAGGCTATCGGTGAGCCTAAGCCGCCTAGTCCAGCGATGCATACGCTTGACTTTGTAAGTTTTAGTTGTCCTTCATAGCCTATTTCTGAAAGGGCTATTTGCCTTGAATAAAATTCAAGCTCAGTCTCTGAAAGCCCGGCGACGTTAATGTTGCGCATTTCAGCATAGATCCTCCATTTAAAAAGGTTTGCATTCATAATTTTTAATGTTACCCTGTCCATAAAAATTCTTTCTTTCCAGAGAATAGTCGGTTTAATAATCATTGGGTTATTGGAATATGAGACAAAGAAATATATGAATGGCGTGAGAAAACAAATATTTTAGTGATGAGGAGTGCCCGATGTATGCTTAATCTTTGAGGTTCATCAGCCTTTTAGACTAAACCGTAACTTCAATTTTGAACTCCTCATGCGTCAGAAAGTAGGTAATAAGGATCTTTTCAACATTTATTTTGATCATGAACTTAACAGGGAAATATTTAGGAGAATATCTGAAAAGTGTTATTTTCCAGCAAGCAGAATCTTACTGGAGCAAATAGACAGGTTCAGGGCGGAGAGAAAGCAGTTCAAGGTTTCTTTTAGCTTCTCAGGGGTTTTCTTGGAGCAATGTGAGATGTGGGATCCTAATCTCCTAGATCTGTTTAAGCAAATTATTAAAACAGGATGCGCTGAGATACTGGGCCAGACATATTATCATTCACTCTCAAGCCTAAACGCTTTAGACCGTTCAGAGTTTACTGAGCAGGTAGAAATGCATCGTCAAACTATCAAAGATTTATTCGGTTATACGCCAAAGGTCTTTGAGAACACCGAGTGTCTATATAACGATGAGGTTGCTAAGGTTGTTGAAAACATGGGTTTTGAGTCCATGGTGACTGAGGGTGCTGATAGAATTTTAGGCTGGAGATCCCCCAACTTCGTCTATAAGGCCTATGGTTCAAAGATTAGGGTTTTATTGCGTAATTATAGGCTTTCAGACGATATAGGTTTCCGTTTCGCATCAACCCATTGGGATCAGTGGCCCCTAACAGCGGATAAGTACGCTGCTTGGCTAGCGCACACTTATGGGCAAATTATAGTGCTATTTATGGATTATGAAACCTTCGGTGAGCATTACTGGGCTGAAAGCGGCATACTGAAGTTTTTAAGGTCGCTGCCTATGGAGGTTCATAAATGGGGAAATCTTTCATGGTCAATGCCATCTGAAGCGGTTCAGAAACATGCGCCATGCGGGGAAATAAGTGTTCCGCCTGAGAAAACTGTTTCATGGGCTGATGTTGAACGTGACACAAGCGCATGGTTAAGTAATCCGCAGCAAAATGCCGCGTTTAACATGATTAATGAGGTGGGATTGTTTGTTAAGGAGTTAAATGATGCGGATCTCATAAAAGTTTGGCGCTATCTGCAGGCAAGCGACCATTTCTATTATATGTACACTAGGGGCGGCGAACCCGGCATTGTTCATGACTCATTTAACCCTTATGACAGCCCGATGGAGGCATTCATAACATATATTGGTATCCTTTTGGATTTTGAGGCCAGATGTAAGTCTGAAACCTATAAGCCATCCTTCAGACATAGGCGTTTATTGAGGCGGGTACCAGCTGATAGGAGCTTCAGATTCTTCTACATGTTTGCCTCCCCAACGAATCTGTCAGCGAGCAGCCTAGAGGAATTCTGCGAGGCTCTTAGAAAAGTAAGCATTGAATCTATAGCCTTCCATATTGGCAGAGGGGACTTTGAAAGATGGATATCCAGCGTAATAGGCGACGACCAATTAGCCGCCAGAATAGCTGAGCTGCCTAGAGTATGGAAAGATAAAGAGGAACTACGCCGTGCTCTAGTAGATCTAGTTGAGAAGAGAATAAAGGAATTGAGGGTCTTAATTGAAACGGATGAATATTCAAGAAGCACAAGTTCTCAACCATAGTGCTTGCCGCATCCATCATGCTTACTTACGTTACAGTGCTCTCCTTTTCCCTAAGCCTTCTAATCTCAAGCTCTATTTCATCTCTTAAGGTTGCTTCATTGAACCATCTTTTGCATTCAACGCAGTAATGAGCATCCTCAGCATGTAAGGCGGGATCATCAAGGAATCTATGCCCGGCAGGGCATCTCAGGAGGAAAAGTTTTATCTGCTCATTAAGTTTTTGAAGTTCACTTGAGGTTACCCCCAGATAACTCGTTATTTCAAAAATTGGGTATTTCTCTAAGTAGAGGATTTTAAGCGTTTCGCTTCTCGAAACTCCCTTGTCCCGCATCTCCCTCAGTCTTTCCGCTATAGGTTTTCTCTCCAACCCCCTCACCTTGAGCTTGCTAAAATAATCCTTGTATCTGTTCCTTGAACCCCGCTTATCTCCCTGATCTTAAATATTATTCTGCTCAGCTCATCTATGTTCTGCGCTGAAACCTTCGCTATTATGTCAATATCCCCTGTGACTTCATATGCCTCCTTTACGCCCTCTATCTTCATTATTTGTGAGGAAACCTTGGAGATGGCGTCTGATTCAACCCTAATAAATACGAAGGCCATCAGCATTTTATTTCCCCATTAAAAGTTACCATAAGTTAGCCATTAACCTTTCTATTTGCCCGATGTGTAAACTTACGGCAAATATGGAAAACGTTAAATTTTTTATAATATGTTTTGGTATAGGGAGTTGAGTATGGAGATAGTCTTCTTCGTCTACGAGTTCCCGCCATATATCGTCGGTGGACTTGGAACATACGCTGAGTATGTAACTAGAGAGTTTGTTAGAATGGGGCATGACGTAACTTTATTTGCGATGCATACGAAGGATGCCCCGACAAGAGACATATATAAAGGCGTAGAGGTTCACCGCCCAATAGTTGAGAACATGAACGTAGGCTTGCTGCTACCAATGTTTATACCTGGGGAGATACAGCATTGGTCTGAAAGCGGCAAGAAATACTTCGGCAATGTCTTTCTGTACAATATCCTTTCAGCAAGTAAACTTGTGAATGATCTGGTTAGAAGCGAAAGGAGAAAAGTCGACATGATAGTTTCACATGATTGGCTTGGCTCAATAGGTGGTATTTTAGCGAGCAGAGGTTTGAATCAGCCATTCGTCTTCCACATACATAGTACTGAGCAGGGCAGAACTGGGGATGGCTCTGACACGATAAAGCGTCTTGAGAGGCTTTCAGCTGATTATGCGGAGAGAGTTATAACGGTGAGCTACGCTATGAGAGATCATCTTGTAAGCCTAGGTTACGATGAGAAAAAAATTCGGGTTGTCTATAATGGGATTGATGCCGAAAGATACTCTCCGGACAAGGTTTCATACGAGGAGATTATGGATGTAAGAAAAAGCCTTGGAATAGGCGAGGATGAATATATGATACTTTTCGTAGGTAGATTGACATGGGTTAAGGGTGCAGATACGCTTATCCTTGCAATGCCGGAGATACTGAGAAGAACCCCAAGGGCTAAACTTGTGATTGTAGGCCTAGGGGAGCAGGAGGATATGCTTAGAAACGAGGTTTCAAGGCTTAATCTTAAGGATAACGTTATCTTAAAATATGAGTTTATTCCAGAAGACCTTAGAATAAAATATTACGCCGCAGCAGACGTATGTGTTTTCCCGTCTAAGTATGAGCCTTTTGGTATTGTTTGTACTGAGGCTATGAGTATGGCTAAGCCTGTTGTTGTTGGGGCTAGGGGTGTGAGCGGTATGAGGGAGATAGTTGTGCCCTCAGGCCCGAACCAATGCGGCTTCCACATAAACCCATACGATCCCGGCGACATAGCAAAGTTTGTGACTGCTCTCTTGGAGGATGAGGATTTAAGGAAGAGGTGCGGGGAGAACGCTAGAAGGAGGGTTTTAGAGGCTTTTACATGGAAGATCGTTGCAGAAAACACTCTCAGAGTATATGATGAGGTTGTTCAGTAGGAGCCATCAACATTTCCAGTTTTCTTTCATAAATCGTTGTTTTTATCCTTCTAGGCGTGCCTATGAAGGAACATTCATGAAAGCGAAAATATAAATTGAGGCGCCCCATAATATTTTGGCTTAGTAAAGGCGAATTATAGTATTTATTTATTCAATTTTTGGGATGTCATCGGTAAATTCAAGCCCATCTGTAAAATCAAGGGTTGGAAGACCTTTGAGCATAAGAATTTAGTGAATGCCGAAGGTAAATATCATCGCTTAGTGCTGGTTCATCAAGCTCATTTTGAAACGTTCAGGAAGGTTGTTGCAAAAACTCACCTACATGTTAGGGATGGAAACTCATATAGAATTGCGGATGTTCCCTATGTTGCCTTAATATCGCAGACGGCTATTCCAAAAAGCATTATAAATTTCCTGCTCAGTAATCCCTCGCTTCTGCAGAAGGTTGCGCTTTACGACATGAGCCCGCTCTATGAGGGAAAAAGGTTTTGTTTAAGAATTAATGAAACAGATAGCTCAGTCTTCCGGAAGTTCGAAGATTTTTTAGTGAAGCATGGATTCGGGATTAAGCTCCTGAGGGAAATACCGAGCCTAACCCAATGACGTATGCAGTGCAATAAGCATATAAGCATAAAGATTATAATCATGCGAAATCTTAAGGTTCTTAGAAGCTTAGATGAGCGCGCCGGTCGCACATGAACATTTGTATGCTAACGTGGGAGTACCCGCCTAGAATAGTTGGCGGAATAGCTAGACACTGTTTCGGTCTTACAAGAGCTCTTGCTAGAAGGGGCCATTCAGTTCATGTTGTCACCTTAGATTTTCCAGGAGCGCCTCAGCATGAGGAAAGTGAGGGTGTAAAGATTTATCGGGCACCAGTAGAGCTTGGGCATCCGAATTTTATAGTTTGGGTTCTCATATTCAACCATTTCTTAGAGAAGAGAGTTGCAATGTTAAGCAGGGATTTTAAGTTTGATATCATTCACACTCATGATTGGCTTGTAGCTCCGGTTGGCATAGCCTCAAAACATTACTTGAACGCGCCGCTGGTTTCAACAGTGCATAGTATTGAGGCTGGCAGGGCACGTGGCATCCACAGTCCGGATTCCCGTCTTATTGATGGGATTGAGTGGTGGATGACATATGAGTCTAAGAGGATCATTGCTGTTAGCAATTCTGCAAAACGCGAGATTGAGGAACATTTTCGTCTCCCCTGGCATAAAATCGATGTTATACCAAATGCCGTTGATGCGTCGAAGTATAATATCAGTGTTGACCGCGAGTCCGTTAAGAGGCGGTTCGGCATAGCGCCTCATGAAAAGCTAGTGCTCTTCATTGGGAGGTTGGCTCCGCAGAAGGGTGTGGAATACCTGATTAGGGCCGCTCCCCAGATTATCAGAGTTAATCCTGATGCCAGAATAGTTATAGTTGGGGATGGATGGTTAAAGGATCACTTATGGAATCTTGCTGTTCAAACTGGCTGTCAGCATAAAATAACCTTTTTAGGTTTTCTCCCCGATAATGATCTAGTTGAGCTAACTCTGAGCTCAGATGTTCTCGTGGTTCCGTCAGTTTATGAGCCATTCGGCATAGTTGCTCTTGAAGGCATGGCCGCGGGGGTTCCGGTTGTGGCAAGTAACACCGGCGGTTTGTCTGAGATAATTGAGCATGATCGAACTGGCTTTTTGGTTTATGCCGAAAATCCGAATTCAATATCTTGGGGCGTCAACAGGATTCTTTCCGACCCAGGTTACGCATCCTGGCTTGTGCAAAATGCTAAAAGAAAAATATATGAAATGTATAGTTGGGATGCTGTGGCTGATAGAACAATTGAAGTTTATAGGAGGGCGCTTGAGGAATGAGTATAAATAATGGCGGCGAACCTATATCCGTGCCGGAGGAAATATACTTCCTATGCATGCTTCATAATATCGGCGCCACAAGCCCTGAGAGGTCACTCACATTTGAAGAAATAGCGCGCTGGACGATGCTGGAACCATCGAAGGTTGAGCAGAATCTTAAGACTCTAATGGATGGCAACTATGTTGCTATAAGCATGGATTCTGGGACAAAAAAGTATTTTATAACCGTTGACGGGATAAGAAAGGTTCTAAGCATGTACAGCTAAAGCGCTACTGAATCGATTTAAGGTTTTCCTCCTCAATCTTAAACGTTTCCCTCAGGCTTTCAGCCGCCTCCTCAGGCGACACCGTGTTTATATACATCCCCGTGCTCTTCTCAAATCCAGCCCATATGGCCAATTTCGGGTAAACCTCTATATGCCAGTGATATTTTTCATCTGGAATCATGTGGAAACCGAGGTTGTACGGCGGATCATTCAGCAGTCTCTTTAATCCTCCTAGGCTAACTCTGATTGCTTCAGCTAGCCCTTTAACTTCATCATCCGTAAGTTCCAGTATGGTTGTCTGATGTCTTTTTGGAAACATCCAGAACTCAAAGGGGTTGATGGATGCCCATGGTGTAAAAACAGTGAAGTCCCCATTGGTCCATATGAGCCGTTCGCTTGCTGATTCTCTATTGATTATCTCGCAGAATACGCATCTCCCAGTTTCCGCATAAAATTTTCTGCTTGCATCCAGCTCTTCACCAACTATTTTTGGGATTATCGGCGTAGCTATGATTTGCAAATGCGTATGGGATAGGGATGCGCCGGCGCTGGCGCCGTGATTTCTGAAAATTGAAATGTAACGTACATACTCCTTCTGCATGAAGTAAGTTGCCCTATCTTTCAGGGCGTTTATAACTTGAATCAGCTGCGGTAATCTAGCCACACTTGGGTGCTCATCATGATCTGGCGATTCAATAAGGACCTCATGGTGTCCGTGAGCTTCCATACGTACATAATGTACATGTTTATGAGAGAAATGCAGACTGGAATTATCTTTTTGATTTTCCATTGCTGCCGTTGGTGGTGAAAACGCCGGATATAGGTTTGGGATGCATCTTATAATCCAGTCTTTACGGCGTGCACCATCATTATCCCTGGTTTTTCCTATTTTGCCATTTTCAACTATGTATATGAGCGATGCCGGTGGGGTCAGATGTTCGTTTCCTGGGCAGAACGGGCATATAGACGGTTTCCTTTCCTCGCTTTGTCCCTTTGCATAGTCTGTGGGCCTCCTTCTTCTTTGCGAGGCTATTACCACCCACCGGTCCAGTATGTAATCTTTCCTCAAATCGTTTGCCAACATTTTTAGTCATCATCCGCTCAGTAGGTTCTCATAGATTTTAAGGGTTTTGTTCACCACATTGTCCCAGTTGAAGAATCTTTGAACTCGCTCCCTACCATTTCTACCCATTTTCGCCAGATTCTCCGGGCTTTTTACGGCTTCAATTAGCGTTTCAGCCATATTATCCTGATCGTATGGGTTTATGTGGAAGCCGCATTGGTTCGGGCCTGAGGGCACAACTATCTCCCTCATACCGCTCACACCCCTAGCCCCAACAACAACAGGCTTAGCCATACTCATAGCCTCAGTACAAACAATACCAAAAGGCTCATATAGGCTGGGAAAGACCGCTAAGTCGCATGCTGCGTAATGGGCTATTTTCTCCTTTTCAGTTAGAAATTTTGGGCAGATTTTCACGTTTTTCTGCAGATTAAATCTGTTGATTAGCAATTTCAGATAGGGTTCCATTGCGCCAACGCCAACTATCAGGAGCCTTGCCTTCGGAACATTTTCGATGACCCTGCTCATTGCTAATACAAGCCTATCCACACCCTTGATTATGGTGAGCCTTCCGATATAGAGCAGAAGAGGCTCATCATCCTCTACTCCATAAGATCTTCTGAGGCTCAAGGCTTCCTCAGCGCTAACTTTTTTCGGATCATATTTTTCCGGGTCTATGCCATTATAACAGACTTCAATTTTTTCACTTTGAAAGCCTAGGTCTTTAAGTTCGTCTCTCATAGCGTACGAGACCGTTATATTTTTATCGGCGACCTCTCCGCCCTTATGTTCTATACTGCTTATTATTTCCGATCCGTTTCCCAGGGTTCTTCCCTTCTCGGTTGAGTGGATGTGGAAGGCAAGCGGCATTTTCAGCTCCTTCTTCACTGTTATTGCGGATATTACTGATAGCCAGTCGTGTGCAACGGCAATATCATATTTCAACCTATCCCTACGTGCTATTTCATTAATGAACCCATGGGCGCTTAAAATGTTGTATGTGAAAACCTTTGAGAATAAATCTATCCCCCTACCCCACTTCTTAACGTCCTCAGCAATTATGTGCGGCAGCGAATCTGAAATATCTATGTGCACTGGTCTATGCACCTCCACACCGCGCCACATCTCCCTAATTGGCAGCGAGGCCTCATCATCATTCATTGTGAAAACTGAAACCTCATGCCCAATCATAACAATACGCCTAGCAACCTCCATGGCGTATGTTCCAAGCCCGCCAACAATCTTTGGCGGGAACTCGTAGACGAAGAAGGCAATTTTCATATTTTTCCCATTTTCATTTACTTCATTCTACTTATTTATATTTTCTAAAGAACACGGCATGAAACTCTGAATCATCCTCTTCGCATGGGATATGCTCAATCTGAATATATAACATAAGAGTGAGCTGCCAAGCCTTTTTATCTCCAAGTCTTCAAGAAAATCTGAAGATTCCACAGCATACCATTCAGAAAGCTTCAATCATTCGTGGAATGCAAGGCAAACCTTGAAGGGATAGAGGTGAGATACCTAACAGTGGAGGAGACCAAAAACACCTCTAAAACATGCCATAGATGCGGGCATGCTGCCAAAAAAGTTAAAGAAAGAACCTTTAAATGCGAAAAATGCGGTATGGAATACGACGGAGACTAAACGCATGTATAAACATAGCCCATAGGGTAACGAGCTCTATGGGATGGAGGAGCCGTGAACCCCCTTAAACCAGCAGATGTGACTGAAAGCGAAAAGCTTCAGGCGAACGCTGGAAGCCCCATGCGAAAACTGGAGGTAGTTCACTCTTAGAGTTTAGCTTCTTCAATTATTGTTTGGGCTATTTTCTTCACGTCACCCATATAGATGTCAAGCGTCGGAACCTTCTTCAAATACTTCGATATGACTATTTCGTAATCAATTTTTTCCCCAGCGTTCTCGAAAACTTTTGATGCGCATCTGTTGGCGCATCCGTTTATCACGATATTCTTTTTAGCTCTTTCAGCTATCTCTAAATGCGGTTTTGAACTGGCTGCGACGGCCGTTATGCAGCACATCCTCGCCTTACCGAGATTCGTTAGCAGAACCCCAACCTCATGCCCAACCTGACCCACGTTAGCCGCACCATCACAGACCCAAACCATATTCTCATGCTCAGCAACCTCATGGCAAAGGGAAAGAATCTTAGGCTTTGCTGCCTCAACCTCTAATACGCACATAACTATTCCTCCTCCCTTAATCACTTAATTAGAGGGAGAATACTCCACGCTTAATATATATTCTTTTCTCTTTTTAGCTTGAACCGACTCTTCTAAAGTCCTATCAAATAAAAGAACTTATAATGTTATACTTTTAATATAATTAAGGTAAAATACCTTTAAATGTTAACCTCCAGTTTTATTGGTTGTAACATCTTCTCCAAATAGTTCTTGTCACCGCTATATTTTGGCTGCTGGATTTTGGTGCATTCCTGTAGGGTTTTCTCTCCATTTGCGAGTTTAACTGCGAAGGGAAAGCATCCTTGTTCTCCGCATTCCTTGCAGTTTGTTTTTGGCAGATGCTTATATATTTCAATCGGATTAAGTCTCTGCCTAGCCTCCAGGAGCTGAGGGTCTGGGGAACCATGCTCCCTATAATATTCAAAGGCCTTGTCGAGTAGAGCATTCAATTTCTCCAGAAGTTTTACCGCGATCTCTTCCCCTAGAACGCAGCCGAGATTAATCCTTCCAGAAGAGTAGACCGCCACCAGCTTACCTTCAAGCGTGAATGTTACTGAGCCAAAGGCTTTAGCATATTGCGAGCGTGGAATAGCCAAATAAAGGATGGGAACAATATCGCTTAATGATCTATCTGCTTGAGCGGTTACCTGAATCTTCCTAGGCTCAAGAAGGCAGGGAGTCCTTTCAACAATATTAATTCCTACAGGCTTCATATATTGTCACTTCAATAGGCATCTTCTTTACTAAATAAAATGAGCTTAAGGAACATATTTAAACCTTCTTAGACGCTTATTAGAACCATTATTTTTTTATAAGTGTGAATAATAATTTCTTTCAGGATTGCTGGGCGAAATTCAGCGAACTGCCAACGGCTCGGTGTAGTCATGGTTAATCTTTGGCGCGATATTCCGCCGGGTGATGACCCGCCGAATATTGTTAATGCGGTTATCGAGGTTATTAGCTGGTCTAGGGATAAGTATGAGTATCATAGGGAGTGGGACGCGTTTGTGTTAGACCGGGTTCTTCATTCGTCGGTTGTCTTTCCGGTTGAGTATGGTTTTATCCCGCAGACTTGGTACCACGATAATGATCCGCTTGATATCATGGTTCTCTCCTATGAGCCGCTTGAAGTGGGATGCATAGTTAAAGTTAGACCTATAGGCATATTAATCCTAGAAGATGAGGAGGGTGAGGATCCGAAAATTCTTTCGGTGCCCATCAGAGATCCTAGATTCGACGGCTTCAAGGATTTATCTGACGTGCACCCACATAAGCTGGTGGAGATAAGGGAGTTCTTCGAAGTTTACAAGAGGCTTGAGCCTAGGAAATGGGTTAAATTCAAATCTTGGGGAAACGCTGAAGAAGCAAAGAAATTCATAAATTACGCAATAAGCCTCTATAAGGAGCTGTACAAATGTTAAAGCCTAAAAATGCAGTTTCAACGATTACCAAATTTTTAAACGGCGGCTTAATCGGGTTTTGCAGCCGATTAAAAAATAGAGTGCATTAAAGATAGTGCCCAATGTTCTAATTACCACCAATATTTTGTCAACAGCCCGGAGAGAAAGGCGGCAATAAAAACAAGCGCTACTATAATTATCGAGAAAAGGATCTCGTTGATCTTAGATGGGCATGGTAAGGGAAAGATGAAGGACGTTCTCTTACCATATTCTAAAATACTCTTCTTTATGCTCCCTCATAAGATTCCACTCCTCGTAGCCAGCGAGAAGGATATACCCGATAGCTGCCAAGAGCAGGTCAGCCGCGAGACCCATGCATAGTAGCGACAACCCTAGAACCATGAGAATTAACCCAAGATACTGAGGATGCCTCACCACAGAGTAGAGATCGTCTGTAACGAGACTTCCACGGTTCTTCAAAAAATGGATGAAAGACTCTGCAAAGATTGTAGATCCAACAACAATAATCAGCAAAGCCAGTATGCCAGCTATTGTGGAAAGCCGCTGGTAGAAGACCTCATATGTTAAAAGATCAGGATTTGCAATAAGATCGAGGATATAGGTCGGAAGGTGAAGTATCAGCCCTGCAATCGGTAGCAACATTGTGAATAATCCGCCGCTAAAGGGTATATGTTGTAACAGGAAAAGGCTCAAGGAAATTATCGCCTCAGTAATATGCCGAAGTGCCTTTATCTTCCGGTCAATCGAAGGCCCCATTAAGTTTTGTTTGTAGGCTAAATAGATGAGGGCGGAGATGCCCCAGTAGATCCAACTGTAGGTGTTATTGGGAATAAAAGTGTTATATGCAAGATTAACAATTGCAAAGCATGATGGCGCCATATAAGGCCAATATAATAAGGACTGGAACGCAAACCAGCAAATCGTCATAAGCATCCAGAGCCCTAATCCTGTAAGTTTCTTCATCTCCCCTATTGCCTCTGGGATATGAATGTAAATCTCTGTTTTGAATATATATTTTTCGCATAAGTGTTCAAATTCTAGCTGATTTATAAGCGCTTAATACGAACCTAAGTACAAGATGTGCTAAGCTTCAGTGTTAAGTGGATGAGAATCTTTCCGACTCCCATAGTGCATGATGATGGAGCTGCGTATAAGGGATTCGGATCATGAGTTTAATTGATGCTGTGCATGGGGGTTTGAGGATGACCGGTGAGGGGAGGAAAAGGCGAGAGGAGCGGATAGATAAGGTTATTATTAATGTTGCTGAGGAGGTTATGCTGAACGTTTTTGGGAGGAGGGGGCTTGAAAGTATTATCCGAGTTTTAAGGGAGAGGTACGGCTTGGATCTGGATGAAATGCCCGATAAGCCCCATATTTTCTCGGAAGCCCTTCATGAAATAATCGGCGTGAGCTCGGTTATAATTGAGGACTTGATAATAGAGAACTTGTATATGAGGCTGGGCTTAGAGCTCCGTTGGAAGAGAGGCTATAAATTTCCAGACTACGTAAATGAGGTTAAAAATTATATCTCACTTAACCTGAGGAAGGTGTCGGAATGATGGCGGCGGATGGTGCTGATAGGGTTCCAAGCGGAATAGATGGGTTGGACGAGATCACTGGAGGCGGCTTCCCAAAAGGCAGCCTAATAATACTGGCTGGGAACCCCGGCACAGGTAAAACAATCTTTTCCGCCCGCTTCCTTTATCACGGCATTGTTAATTGCGGCGAGAGAGGCATATACGTCAGCTTCGCCGAAAGCAGAGAAACATTCTTTAGGAGCATGCGTGCTTTAGGCTTCGACTTCGAGGGGCTGGAGAAGGCCGGAAAATTCCGCTTCCTAGACCTGCTGACCGTGAAGGAGGAGGCTGCTTCAGCAATCTGGGAGATGATATTTAGGGAGATAAGCGAGGCTCGGGCTAATCGCCTGGTGATAGACTCATTCTCTGCCCTAGCTCAAGCATTCAGGGAAACACATGAGGTTAGAGTGCTTTTACACACGATTCTAAGCAGAATTACGAGGTTTCTCGGATGCACAACCCTCCTCATAGTGGAGACCTCGCATGGTGAGAAGAAGATGGGCTTCGGCATAGAGGAGTTCGTCGCAGACGGCATAATCTTCCTAAGGAGGAACAAGCTGGATGGAAGGCTATTAAGGGAGCTGAAACTGTTTAAGATGAGGGGGACGCCAACGTTGGAAACAGAAGCGATCTTTACGCTTGAGGATGGCTTCAAGGTCTTCCCGCCGTTCAAGGCTAAGCCGATTGACAAACCATGCAGGTTCCGGCCACAACCCGATATTGAGGGATTCTTCTCATCAGGCTCACTAAGCCTAGACGAGATGCTTGGCGGAGGCTACCCAAGAGGCTCACTAGTCCTCCTCGAGATCGATGAGCAAATCTCAACGCTACAGTACCACCTAATTGCGTCTCCAACGGCATGGAATTTCGGCGCTCAAGGAAGGGGCGTAATTATACTTCCCTCAGCAGGTGTGGATTATAATGTTTTAAGGATGCGGGCTGAAGAGGCAGGCTTCACTAAAGACGAGATAAATAGGCTCTTAAGAGTATGTGTTAAATATTTTCTTGGGATAAAGATGGAGCCCTATCTTGTAGCATTTAAGGGCGAGAGCATTTCAGAGGACTATGCGAAGTACTTGGAGACTGAGGGGGAGCTCAGAAAAAGAACATGTCAGCCAATACTGCATATTATTGGAATAGACATGATCGTGGACACATATGGGGCGAAAGAGACCCTCTCAGCTATAAGAAGATATGCCGTAGGGATGAGGGAAACAGGGGACTTAGGTATAATATTGCTTAAGCCCGGCTACCCGAGGATGGCAAAGATTCTCGGTGCAACCGCAGACATACACTTACGGATCACGCGTGAGCATGGAGCCATACTCGTATACGGCGTAAAGCCGAGAACAAAACTCCACGCACTTGAAATGGATACGTCGAAAGGCTACGCTATGCCGAAGCTCACGCCAATAATCTAAAGCAAAAAGGCGGGCGAAGGACAACCTACATGATTAAGGCACCGGCTTTCAACGGATAGCTAATGATCTAAGAAAGCATCAAGAAATAATAGCAAATCCTCGACTATAATTCGCGGTTCTCTTCCACCTTAACAGATATATTTACCCTTTTATTGCTTGATCAATCCCCTTGTAATTGTGCAATTCATAAGCTGAATTCTACGCTATCTCTTCAATAATCACCCTAGAAAGCCTATTCATCACATCTGGAGTAACTGAGTCAATTATACGTAACATTACTGGATCGCTAACAGAATAAAACCTTCTATTTTTATGCCTACGACACTTTATAAGCCCGCAGCCTTTTAAAATAGCCAGGTGCCTAGAGACTATTGGTTGAAGCACTTTCACATGAGAGACTATCTCACAAACGCATTTTTCACCACTACGTAAGCAATCAATAATTTCAAGCCTTGTTGGATCAGCAAGAGCTCTAAATATCTTGGCTTTATACCTATTATCCAAGTTTCCTCAAGATTTTATGGAATATAGAAATATTTAAATATAGCTATTTTTATTTTTCTTAAATTTAAAATCAAGGTGACTATAAATGAGTGAAAGAAAATTGCCAAAATTCATAATGTGTTTCTGCACTGGCGAATGCCCTGGATTCGCAAAATTGGAGTTGTGGAAGTTCATAAACTTTGTTAGAAACGAGCTTGACGTGGAATACGCTATAGTCCATCCACAATTATGCGTCGATGATGGCGATAGGTTCTTAAAAGATCATTTGAGAGAGGGGGAGACGGACACCATTTACATTATTGGTGGATGCGACCCTAGAATGCAAAAGAAGATGTTCAAAAATGCATTTGCTGAAAAGGGACTTGACGTAGATAAACAACTGATCTCACTTGACCTCAGAAACATGCCGACAGAAGAGGCCATGAAAAAGGTGCAAGAGGCAGTTGAACGAGCCTTGAAAGAACAGAAAACTTGAAGAGATGGTTAAAACGAATTGGTCGTAAAACCCGAAAACTGCTTAGTAGGATGCGAATCTCGCGGCTTGTCTTATGGGAGAGACTTATGAAAAGTTATAGGTGAGTAAAATGGGAAAATTATACATGGGGATCCCACGCGAAAAAATACCATGGTTTCCAAAAATCAATAAAGATAAATGTAGCGGTTGCCTGACTTGTGTAAACTTTTGTCGTAATGGCGTATACATAGTTGAAGAGAATAGCAATCTTGACAGCGCCTCTACCAGTAAATGGGATAAACTGAAGAAAAGACCAAAAGTTGAAAATCCATTCAATTGCGTTGTCGGGTGCTCTGCATGCGCTCAACTTTGCCCCATGGAAGCCATCGAATTCCCTGAAAGGAAGAAGATTGTGAAAACTATATGGGAACTTGCGTCAAAATACCAAGGAAAGTAAGACGGAAACATTTGAGGAAAGATTTATAATTAACAAATTCAAAATAACAACTTATAATAAATACTCCGGGTGATTTAATGGGGAAATGTGAGATTTGTGGTAAAGAAAACGTCAGTCTACTATATGCTAACCACAAAGAACTAGGCCGCATAGTAAAAATCTGCCAAGATTGTTGGCGAGAGGCTTGGATAAATAATCTTTTGGTGCCTGGTTCCGGAAGTTCTGGTGGCTGTTGCTCTTCATGAAATCACGGTTCTTTCTCCCCTAATCATTTAGGGGAGAAAATGGCGAATGAAAAGAAAACCGAAACAAATTCTTCATGCTCTTACACACAAGCGGCGGTAGATCGGCAGTAGATTTTCTTAAATCAGTTTCGCCTATAAAAGAAGGCATACTGAAAGAAGTGAAATTTGACACTCTCCTCGGCTGAAGCCGGGAGATTCCTTGATTTCCAAGAATAGATTATGAGAAGTGTACTGGATGCCTAACATGCGTCAAGATCGATTCAGCAAACAGTCATGATGTCTACGCTGTTGAGGGAAACCCCGCATGGCCAATCTTTAAGAACCATATAGTTGCATTGTTGGCTGCGAAACATGCGCAAAGATGTGCCCGAACGGAGCCATAACCTTCCCAACAAGAGATGAATTAAGAAGAATCCTTAGGGAGCTAAGACAGAAATATTCCGGATAAATATAGGCTCCCCGCCCTCAACCTTTATTTTTAGATTTTTAGAATAGAATGTTTAAATATAACTTTCCCCATGTTGATTTTTAGAGCCTTAAGTTGCTACGCTATTTGTCACTCGCGGTGAAGG
>JAGTQL010000029.1 GCA_018396555.1 Candidatus Bathyarchaeota archaeon
CCGCCAGCGCCCGGTTAATTTCCCCGCTCATGGAAACGCTATGGAAAGCTTTAAACTGGAGATACTTTAACATTGCGTCTCAAAATCTCGCCCTGCTCCTTCAGGATTTTATCAACATTCTTCCTAGTCACAGCCGTTGTTGTCCCAACCATGGTTACGCAGGCTGCCCCAGCGGCTTCACCCTCAAGAAGTATATCAACTAGGTCTTCCACGGATAAGCTAGCTATATCACCACGCTTACGATCCAGCTTCTTAAGGAAACCAGACATTATTCCAGCGCAGAGGGCATCGCCAGCGCCCGTTGGATCCACAACAGGAACCCTAAATGCGGGCATCACAACAGAGTATTCCCGGGTTTCAGCTATTAACCCTTTATCCCCTAGGCTTATAACAACGAGGCTTGCGCCCTTCTCAACAAGGGCTCTTGCAGCCTCATGGGGATTATCCCTCCCAGTTATTTGTTTAGCTTCATAAATGTTACAGTGGAATATGTCAGTCCACTTCATCGCCGGGATGAGGAAGCCCCATCCCCGCCCATAGGGTGTAACTGGGTCAATGAAGGTTAAAGAGCCCAAATCCTTAATTTTCAGCAGAATCTCAGGTAATTGCTCATCAAGTTTACCCGTTAAGCCCACCCCGCCAGCGTAGAATATTTTAGGTTTCTCATCGCTTACAACCGAAAGAACATGATCCGGGCTTAAAAACCAGTTCGCCCCCACATCAACATGATATCTCCTATCCTCGCCCTTGACCACCAATATCAAATCCTTAGATGTCGCAACGTTTAGCACCCTTTGAAGATGCGTAATTATGCCATGAGCCTTTAGTTGCGTTTCGAGAAAATCTCCAAACAAATCTTCACCTATGGCGCCAACTGAACTAACATAGCCCCTCTCTAAACCGAGCTTCCTCAAATCTATTGAAACGTTTCCAGAGTGCCCGCCTAAATGAACCTCTACGCTTCTAGGCGTAAAGATCAGTTCACCGGGATCAGAGACTTTAGGCAGATCAGCCGCAATAATATCTACAACTAGGATGCCGGCGCATGTCACAAGCATCTTTAATACCTCCTCCTTAACAATCTCTATTGAAAACTAGAAGCCTTCTGTATAAAAGCTTAGAGAAAATGATGAGAACTCACATAGCGTCTAAAACTTCACTATTTTAGGCTCCGCTATAAACGTTAGCTCACCCTTACTGTTCACGGCCGCTAACCCTATACCCGTCATATGAAAAACCTTCGCGTCTAAGCGTTCAGCCCTGCTCTGCGATGTAACCAACAACGCCATGTCATACCCATGCGAAAGAGCCTCAAGCAGCTGTCCCAGCCCCCGCATTAGGTCGTCGCTATCGCTCTTCAATTCTATTGCGCAGAGCCATGCACCCTCCCTAACTTCGCCGTCTATGAGGCAGTTGCCACATCTAATCCCACCTTTGGGAAAAAGCGGTTGAAAACCCAAAGTTTTATAATGACGCTCAACAGCCCTCCTTAGCGTTAAAGCCCTCATTCAGATCATAAATATAATATTGAGATGAAGATAAAAACGCTTATGAAAACCATCTGAAACAATAAATGCCTCAAATGGTTCAGCCCGAACAAAACTGGTGAGAAATAATGCGTCTTGAGAACAAAACTTCCATCCCAATTTCCCTCGAAGATCTACTGGATAGGGAATATTGGATTGTTGAACGAAACGCATTGATAAGGAGCAAAGTTAAGGTTTACCTTGACCGTTTAACAGGCTGGAAGATCGCCATCCGATGGAAAAACGGTAAACGCCCATTCAGCGGCTTCTGTAATCCCTCCAAGAAGCTTATCGCCATATCTGTAAACCCTAAAAACACTTATCCTCTAACATGCCGTTTTACAGTCGGCGCCAAGAAAGATCCGGACGGCTACAAATATGACTTTGAAACAGTAACCTTTAACGACGCTAAGGACCTAGTAAGGTTTATTTTCCTACATGAGTTCAGCCATCTGCTTGATTATTGCAGGGGACTGAAAATGAGTTTCAAGCAATGCAAGGCGAACAGATTTGCATTTGCCAATTTCAAATGAAAAGGCCCGCTGAAGATAAAATTATTGATGCGGCCGCCGGGATTCGAACCCGGGATCGCAGGCTTGGAAGGCTTCCACCGTTTTCAGCATCTGTGTCCTAACCAGACTAGACGACGGCCGCCCTATCTTCTATGACTTTTAGCTCTCTGTAGGTTAATTAATTTTTTGCTGATTTAAATCATGTTATAGGCGGGATATTTTGAACCTAGGATGAGTTAGGCTCGGACGCTTTCCCTCTTCCATCAATATTTGCCCGTAGGCCGCGTTTATAAGACTTATCGCTGGAAAGATGTATTCAGCATCGCTTATTGGACCATAGAGCACGAAATCTGCGCTGACCGCCACCGGTAGACCGTTTGCAATTGCGGAGCAAACCATCGTTAAAATTTTATCCTTCTTCTCCTTCAGGGATTTCCACGAGGCTATGGCATTATGGGCGCCGCAGCCTGCAGGGTAACCGAAGCGCTCCTTCACTTCATATATGGCTTTACATGCTAATCCAAGCGTAGCTATATCCATGACAACCGTGTCGACGAGTATTTTCTCGATTCCAGCTGATCTCATCTTAGGAACTAGAATATCTAGGAGCCTTATCCTCTCCTTATAGGAGATTATGGCTTTAGTACTATACGTGAGCGCTACAGCCGATTTCAACCCAACTTCTTCAGCCTTCTGGTAAATAGAAACCTTAGTTTCCGGATTTATGGAGTTCAAGATTGTTCTGTCAATTATGCCAAGATCCTTTGCCAAATCCATGCCTACAAGAGCCGAGTCCTCGGAAACATAATCTATGAGAATCGGCATCTCGGTGGCTTCAGCGGCAAATTCAAGATATTTCCTAGTGTTCTCCGGGTTAGAGCATACAACATCAAGCATGGCTGGAAGACCGGATCTCTCAGAGATCCTCTCGAGATTAGCAATCAATCTCCCAGCGGCTTCACGATTAATGAGACCGAAATTTTCATCTTGAACATTCTTATCTCCCTTATAAAAGATGCTTCCAATCATAACGGTCGGGTTTTCACCTGGCTGCCCACCGACTTTAATGTTCCCTATATTGAAAATCATCTGCTCCTTACTAAATCTAAACATGCCAACCACCTATTGCTAAACCCTAAGTTAAAGAGCATTATTTCTTCTTTCATGACGGATTTAACGCTTACGGCATATAAAGTGGTGTTACTTTAATAAAAGTTATCTTAATACGCTAACGATTGTAAAATGTAGAGTTCAGGTGCATTTGAATGAAAAGAAGTGGTTTATTAATCTGCATAGAGGGCCTTGACAAAAGCGGGAAAACAACTCAGTCACTTCTTCTTGTCGATGCTCTTAAAAGTAGGGGTTTCGAAGCCGTATATACTACTGAGCCGAGCACTGGAGAGATTGGGAGGTTCATTCAGAGATATGTTCTGAGGAGAAAGCAGCGTGTGCCAGCATCCGTAGAGGCCTTGCTCTTCGCAGCTGACAGAATTGATCATGTTGAAAGGGAGATAAAGCCGATGCTTAAAGATGGGAAGATAGTTGTTTCAGACAGGTATGTTTATTCCTCAATAGCTTATCAAGGTGCCGCCGGCCTAGATATAGAGTGGATAAAGGAGATTAACAAAATGGCCTTAAAGCCTGATCTAGCGATCTATATAGATGTCCCAATTGAGGTTATAATGAGAAGGCTTAAGGGAAGAGAGAGAACCGTTATGGAATATCCGGACATACAAATGAAGGTTAGAGACATCTATATAAGCCTTGTCAATGAGGGAAAATTAACGCTGGTAGACGGGAACCGCCCGATAAAAAAGGTTTCCTCACAGATACAGAGAATAGTTCTAGAACGTTTGGGCATTAAATGACCGTGAATACCTAACTTTTATAGGGCTTATGCCTCTCTTAGCGAACTCCGAATTTATGTTTTCAAAAAGAACCTTAATTAGATCCTCCACATCTATTCGTTGTAATCCTTTCTCATGGAAAACCTGAAGCTCAAACATTTTGCTGCTAAAAAGGAATTTCATGAAGTAATAATCAAATCTTAGGGTTCTACGCACACCATTCCTAAGCTTGTAATATCGAATAATGCAGATGAGGTCCAATATGCGGGGGGGCTCCCTATTTATTTTCTCCATAAAAGACTCCAAAGTCTCGTCGTCGATATAGTAAAATGACGTGCCGTTTGCGACGCCAACCTCGAAGATAATCTCCAAGTTTAACTTGGACATGCTTGGTAGATACTTCTTCACAGCGCGGCTCGTCAGCCTATTGATGTTGTATAGCGCATTCAAGATCACTTCTTGAAGCTCAATTAGCGGAACATTAGATTCGATTCTGGCTGCACCGTAATGCGCACCTAGGAAAATTTCGCATGCTCCAAAAGTTTTTTTAGGAATCATCTCCCCAGTTTCCCGATTTTCCTTATCTTCTCAAGATTCTCTAATAGGCTGGACATTAAAGCGCTTAGCTTATGGATCTCTTCCGGGTTATCTTCCACCCTAAGTTTTTCATTTACCTCCCATATCTTCATTAGGATGGTTGACTCGGCTTGACTGAGCGTTGAGAGAGCCTCAATCTCCTCGGCCTCTTCGCTCTCCCTAACGACAATTACCTTTTTCCGGCATTGAGCGCACCATAAATCTCCATTTTTAAGCCTAAAAATTGGCGAGGAACATGCTGGACATGATAGATCCGTTAATGTAGCGCCGCTCCTTAAGAGGTCAGCCATTAAACGTATTTTATCGCCCTCATCGCTTCTGCTCGACAAGTTTAGCACCATATTTTTCGATGAACTTGTCCCTATTAAACATTAATTATCAGCGCGTGAGAACTCTAACGGTTGCTTGCCTCTAATCTTGTAAAATTTAACAATATTGATTGCTTCTTCCAATTTTTCAGCCTTCGCTATAATCCTGATTTTCTGAGGGTTTATTTGAATCTGGTATTCGCATCCCAAACATTTAGCGGTCTTCTGCCCCTCTTTAGCGTATCTGGCTAACCCGCATCTTGGGCAGATAAATACTATGTAGTTCATTGATGACGCGCTCCCTTTAAAAGGAAACTATCGCTTACCGATTAATTTTAACAGCCCCCTAAATGATTCTGAGAAGCATAAATCTGAGCACGCCGTTACTATATGTTAAGTTAACAACTCTAGGCAGAACCGGTACAGGCAGCACTATATGCTTATAGAACCTTACATCTTCACGCTCAGCCGATATGGTAACATCCCATTCTGAAACTGCTAACTCTATGTCTTTCTCTTCAAGCCCGGGCATATAAGCCATGATGAGAACGCTATCCGGCTCAACGATAATGTCTACCAGAGGCTCTCTAACCCACGGTGCAACAATAGGCCTATAAACTCTCCTTTCCCGAATACCTATCGGTTTCCTTCTAGGCTTCAAATTGAAGGCTTTAGCTATGAGTAGCCCATAGATGAACCCGCCGATATGGGCCCAGAAAGCCACGCCGGATGTTAAGCCGCTTAAGGACACTATGCCCATGAGCAGCTGATAGAAAAACCAGAAGCCGAGATAATAATACGCTGGCACGCTAACTATCGTAGCGATAAATACATAGAAAACCAGGGTTCTTATCCGCGCGTTGGGGTACAGAAGGAGATAAGCTCCCAGAACCGCCGATATAGCGCCTGATGCGCCAACAGCCGGTGTTTTAAGCTCGCTGATCACATATATAATTGGGCTTGTGTAAAGCGACAAAAGCGCGGATGCTATATGCGTTAAACCTGAAAAAACGCCGCCGATCAAATAGAAAATTAAATACTTAGAGTGCCCAAGGATGTCCTCCACGTTATCTCCAAATATCCAGAGATAAAGCATGTTTCCAAGCAGATGCAGTATATCTGCATGCATGAACATGCTTGTGAATAGGGTTTCCACTCTCTCCCCTTGGAGAATATATATTGGAATGGCTCCGTAATTCTTTATGCTCATCTCGAACGCACGGAAACCCTGCAGGTAAAAGAGGAAGAAAACCAGAATGTTTATGGCGATCAGCGCATAATTTACGTAGGGTCTTCTCTCAGGTCTATTTTCATCATAAAGCGGGATCATTTACCTGTTTGCTCCAAATGGTACTTAAAGATTTTTTCAACGGCCTTTTTATAGATTTCCACGCTCTTAAGATAATCGGAAATTTCGATATATTCATTAGGTGTATGGCTTAAATGCGAGTTGCCGGGTCCATAAGTTGCAACCGGCATATTGAAATGCGTCCCAAATATGTTCATGTCGCCTGTTCCAGTTTTTCTTATAAGCCTCGCCGTTTTATCAGTCTCCTCAAGTATAGATTCTACCAGCGACTTAATCACTAAACTATCTTTTTTAGCCACGTAGGGCTCAACTTGATCGATGATTTTGAGGTCGATGGCTGTTGACGGCTGAAGGTTTTTCTTCCGGAAGCCTTCTATAATTTCCTTAACAATTCTAACGGCCTTCTCGCATTTTATCGTCGGGGGCAGCCTTAAGTCGATTTTCAGAGCGCATATGTCAGGTATACCGCCCATCGTCCTGAGGCTTCGGATATCTATAAGCGTCGGCGTCAATGAATAGAAAACTCCGAGCGGTGACTTATACTGCTGCTCACATACACTCTTGAACCCAGCCCATAGTTCAAAAGATTTTTCGATGGCATTGCTCAAGACATGCTGGGCCCCCACATGCCCACTAGCAGTCACGCATTTAATTTTAAGAAGTAGGCGTCCCTTATATGCGAATGTTATGTTCTCTATGCCGCTTGGTTCGCCGAAAATTGCATAGTCGGCTTCCGGTCCTTCACGTATGAGATTCCTAATCCCCCTGGCTTTCCCCTCCTCGTCGACGACGCACGCAACAATAACTTCGCCGCCAAAATTGGAGATATAGGGACTAAGATCTGAAGCCGCTAATATCATTGCGGCCAATGAGGATTTGGCGTCCACGGCGCCTCTACCGTATAATCGCCCATCTTCAATTTTAACTGGAACCCGCCCCGGAACAGTATCCATGTGTCCGCACATTAGAACCCTCGGCGGGCCGCCGCCTATCTTACCATAAAGGTTTCCAACCCTATCTATCCAAACCTCCTCGAAGCCTAGATCCTTAAATTCTGCAATTAGGAAGGATGCTAACTTCTTCTCCTTACCGCTTGGGCTATAGATTTCCAGCATATTCCTTAGAAACTCAACTGGATGCTGATTCATGCGCTCACAACTAGATAATACTCTAACCCGTAATTTTAAGCCTACTCTCCTCTTCGACTAGAACTTCCCTTAACGCTTCCGCAACTTTGCTAAGTTGTTCTCTACTAATGACAAGCGGAGGTAGAAAGCGAACTACATTTTTACCGGAATAAAGCAGTATCACACCCCTCTCAATCGATTTAAGAAGTATATTATGAATGTCAACTCTGGCTTCAAGCCCGATCATTAGGCCTAATCCACGAACCTCCCTAAGGATTCTAAACTCATCAACCATGCTCCGGAGGGCATTCATGAATACGCTTCCAAGGCTTCTCGCCCTCTCAACAAGATTCTCCTCAATTATGACGTCTATTGTTGCGCATGCAGCCGCGCATGCAAGCGGGTTCCCGCCGAAGGTGCTGGTATGCTCACCAACCTTCAATGAGTTCATTATGTCCTCTCTAGCTATTGTTGCGCCTATGGGCATGCCGCCGCCCATAGCCTTCGCAACGCACATTATGTCAGGCTTAACGCCCCAATGCTCGGAAGCCCACATGCGTCCCGTGCGTCCAAATCCGGTTTGAACCTCATCGAAAATCAGCAGCATTCCGTGCTCATCGCAGAGTTTTCTTAAGCCTTCAAGGAAGCCATGTGGGGCCACATAAACCCCGCCCTCGCCTTGTATTGGCTCAACAATTACCGCTGCGGTGTTGCCCGTGATGGCTTCTTCAACCTTATCAAGTTTGCCGAATGGTGCAAACTTGAAGTTTTTATTGAGGATCTTCTCGAATGGCTCTCGGTATTTTGGGTTCCATGTCGCCGAGAGGGCGCCTAAAGTCTTGCCGTGAAAGCTTCTAACCATGCTTATGATCTCATGTTTGCCAGTATATTTTACAGCAGCTTTTATGGCGCATTCAACAGCCTCGGCTCCACTATTGGACAGAAATATTTTACTCAGTCCTTCCGGAGCTATCTTCGCGATTTTCTCTAAGAGTTCAGCCCTCTTATCATTGTATAATGATCCATGGCAAGCTATGAGCCTTTCACATTGCTCCTTTATGGCTTTTACAACCTTTGGGTGGCAGTGCCCTACTAGGCTTACACCGTAGCCGCCCATGCAGTCTATGTACGCCTTACCGTTTACGTCGTATAATATTGCTCCCTCACCTCTGACGGCGCATACGGGAAATTTCTGGTAGAACCTAGCCAAAAGAGAACCTTCTATTGCATATATTTCCTCAGATTTCAGATGAAATCACCGTGCCATTTAAACCTTTTAAGGCGCCTGTTATGGGCTCATCTACTAATCCGCATGCTATAATAGCCTCCCTAACCCCGATTTCTAAAGCCTCAATTGATGCGATAACCTTCTTATCCATTCCCGGACCTATCTTCGGCAGAACCTCCCTCGCACACCCCAAGGAGATTCTCTTCAAATATTTTTCCCCTAAACGTACGCCTGGAACATCCGTTAAGAAAATTATTTTATCAGCTTTCAGCGCTCCAGCCAATTGACCGGCCGCCCTATCGCTGTCAACATTCAAGCACTCATTCTCTTCGCCTAAAGCTATGGGTGAAACAACTGGCACATATCCATTTTCTATGAGAATTCTCAGTATCTGCGGGTTGACCTTAACGATCTTCCCAGTGTAGCCGCCTTCGATCACTCGCTTTCTACCTCTCTCATCAACTATGATCAGCTTCTTTTTTCTGCTCGCCGTAATAAGCGCCCCGTCTATGCCGGATAAGCCGACGGCTAGCACCCCATAGCTTAAAAGCCACCGTACAATAGCCTTGTTTATTCTGCCAGCCATAACCATGGTGTATATTTCAACCGTCTCCTCATCTGTGTAGCGGCTTCTAATCCCCTCAGGCGATGTAACGAAAATCTGCTTCTTACCGAGTTTCTCAGCTATCTCTGTAACCTCGTCCCCACCACCGTGAACTATGACCAGCTTGCTGGCTTCAAGAATCTTTTTCAAATCGTTAGCAAGCGCCTGATTCAATCCTCCCCTGAAGATGTCCCCGCCAACCTTAAGAATTATCATCGCATATTCCACCTAAATTGGATGTAATGCTGAGTAGCGTAGGCCTTCCCTTTCATCCCAGCCGCACATAATGTTCATGTCTTGAACAGCTGTTCCAGCAGCGCCCTTCATAAGGTTGTCAATAGCTGAGAGTATGACAAGTCTGCCAGCATGCTCATCAACTTCGAAGCCTATATCGCAGTAGTTTGAGCCCACAGTGATCTTTGGATCAGGATATCTGAAGACCCCCTTAGTGTCGCGAATAAATCTAATGAATGGTTCGCCGGAATAAAACTCCCTGTAAAGCCGCCAAACCTCAATAGATTTTATAGAATCTTTGAGGAAAACATGGCATGTTGAGAGTATCCCCCTGACCATATTAACAGCATGCGCCGACATTGAAATCTTAACCTTCTCGCCGCATAGTAGGCTTAGCTCCTGCTCTAACTCCGCAGTGTGCCTATGACCAACCGGCTTATATGGCCTAACGACGCTATAATGCTCCGAGTGATGCGATGATAAAGAGGGCTTAGCGCCGGCCCCTGAGGAACCGATTTTAAAATCGACAACTATCCTATCTTTCTCAATATTGCCGGATTTAACTATTGGCGCTAGGGCAAGTATACCAGCGGTGGCCATGCATCCTGGAACAGCAACCAGCTGAGCCCCCTTTATTTCTTCACGATGAAGTTCAGGAAGCCCATAGACGGCTTTATTCAGCATTTCAGGGCATTTATGTTTCCAATCATACCATTTCAAATAGTCCTCAGGGTTTTTGAGCCTAAAGTCCGCGCTGGTGTCAATTATTTTTATGCCGGAGTCAAGAACCTGCGGGATGAATGACGATGAAACACCATGCGGCGTTGCAACAAATAGCACATCGCATAGACCAGCAGCCTTTAAGGGATCAGACTTGATGAACTTGAGTGCTGTCTGCCCCCTAATGTTCGGGTGGACCCTATGCACATATTCTCCAGCGTAAGTGTTTGATGTTGCAGCAACAACTTCAACTCTCGGATGGCCTAGCAGAAGACGAAGAATTTCACCGCCAACATATCCCGAAGCGCCGAAAACGCCCACTCTCATTTCTTCATCACCTTAATGGCATACTCAATAATTTTCTCAGGGATGTCAATCTTCGTTGCAGAATATAACCCCCTGAATTCAGGGGTATTATTAACTTCATGTATAACTATTCCATCTGGCGATTCCATACAATCAACCGCTAATACTCCGCCTCCAACGGCTCTAGAAGCCCTTATCGTCAAATCCTCAAGGTCATCAGTTATTGGGCATGGCTCGGTTCTTCCACCGCGGGCAACATTTGTTCTCCAATCATCTTCAGCTGAGTAGCGGTAAGCCGCCGCTATAACTTCTTCTCCAATTGTGAGCGCACGTATATCTCTCGGAGGCCTTTTAATATATTCCTGCAGATAATATATCTGCATAAGGGAGTTTTGCATCTCCTCCCTTGACTCAACGAGGGCCTGAGCTGAGTCTTTATCTCTAATGAGTGCTACGAGCCTTCCCCAGCTTCCTACAACAGGTTTTAGAACGGCTGGATAGCCAAGCGTCTCAAGGGCTTTAAGAGCGCTTCTATCCGTGAACGCTACTAGAGTTCTCGGAATAGGAACACCGGCTTTAATTAGCGCTAGCGTAGTGAACAGTTTGTTGCCGCAGAGTAGGGAAACGCTAAAGGGGTTAATCACGTGAAGACCGAAATTTTCCAGTATAGCGGTTATATGTAAGCCTCTAAAGTAACTTATGCAGCGTTGAAGAACCACGTTGCCGAAGGCTTCCTCAATTTTCGCTGGATCCTCAAGGGTGTCAAAACAGACTTCCTTTGAATCAATCATTTTCAAATTTAATCCAAGCCGCTTTGAAGCGTCCATTAATACCTTCTCTTCCCATCGGATCCTATCAAATACGAGTCCTATTTGATTCATCTCTGCCTCTACTCGCCCCAATCTTCGCCCTCTATCTCGGCTGGCTTAAGATTCACTGACCCGCTCTCATCTATCTTGACTTCTAAATCTAAGCCGCAGTCAGGGCAGCTAACAATCTCGCCTGAAATGACGTCTTCCGGGATATCTATGTCCGCATCGCATTCAGGACATTTAAGCTTGAAGGCTTACGCCCCCTTATCCATGCTCAATAGGAAATATAATTTTTCTTTATAAATATTTCGGAAAACAAAAATAAACATTAATAAAATTGCCATAAAAATATTTTTGTTTCAATATGATTTATATATATGATTTAGAAAATTTATCAGTGGAAGAAAAATGTCTTTAGAAATTGATGAGGTGGATAGGGAGATTCTACGAATGCTTCAAGATGATGCTAGAATCTCATTTAAAAAGATCGCTGAAAAGCTGAATTTAAGCGAGGCGACAATATTTGTGCGAGTAAAGAAGCTCTTAAAGAGAAAAATTATAAAAAGATTTACGGCTATAATTTCCCCGGAGACTCTTGGAAAGAACATAACGGCTTTCGTCCTAATAAATGCTGATCCAAAAAAGCTACAGAAAGTTCTTGAAGCTCTGAGCAAGATTGATGATGTTTATGAGGTTTACGATGTAACTGGATCATATTACGTTATAGTGAAGGTTCGAACTGAGGATCAGAATAAGCTTGCTAAGATGATTGATGAAATAGGTCTAATTGATGGCATTGTAAGCACTGAAACAGCGCTTGTTCTGAGAAGTATAAAAGAAGAAACGAGGATAAAACTATAAATAGATTTGTCTATCCTTAGATTAAAAAGATAATGAAAAAAGGTGAAGGAAGAAATCAAGCGCGTAATAGTTATTACTGGGACACCTGGAGTTGGAAAATCTTCAATCTCGAAGGTATTAGCGTCTAAAATTAATGCGCAAGTGATATCTATAGGCGAGCTGGTGAAGAGGGAGGGACTTTACAGCGGGGTCGATAGGAAGAGGGACACATTGATCGCAGATGTAGAAAAGATTTCAGAGAGAATTAACGAAATCATCTCTAAAGCATCCACTGACATTATTGTTGAGGGACATTTCGCTGTGGACGTCGTACCGTCAGAAAAGATAACGATCGCTTTCATCCTAAGAAGAAACCCTGAGGAGCTGGAAACCATTTTTAAAGAACGTTCATATAAAGAGGAAAAGATTAGGGAGAATCTTGCCGCCGAAATATTAGACGTATGCCTTTATGACTCTGTTAAAAAATATGGCATTAATAAGGTGTGTGAAATCGACGTAAGCTCCAGAAGCGTGGAGGATGTAGTTCAAGAAATCATAAGGGTTCTTAATGGTGAAGAGGAACGTAAAATTGGGATTGTTGACTGGCTCGGAAAACTCGAGACTGAGAGAAAACTCGACAAGTATCTGAGGGACTTCTAAAGGGCTCTCACTTCTCTTAGAATATCTGATTTCGCAACTAATCTTATCCCTTTTCGATTCGCATATGCCCTAGCATGCTCACTGAATTTATTGGCTACCAAGATTGGATTAAAAAGCCCTATATCTCTAGACGCTTTATCTACGCTTATAACTACGTTTACGCCTACGGTTCTATTCCAATCTTTAACCCAAACTGGATAAACCTCGCTTCCTTTTCGCACTAAAAAGTCAAATTTTCTCGCTGGGGCATCATCTTCTTTATCGAATTCCCTGTCCACCGTATAGCCTCTTCTTGTGAAGTATCGCATCGCAAGTTTGATAAGTGAATGCTGACTCATTTTTCCCACTATGAAACGTTATTTGCGGTTATAGTAGAAAAACCTTTTCATCAAGTTGATGTCTCTTTGCGGCTTCTATCCAGCAAATTTTTTATACCTATAAATTGAGCTATCGCATAGCCGATCATTATTTGAAGCCAAAAAGTTACAATTCTTATGAGCAACGTTGCCGTTCCACTAATCGCTATTGGAACCCCAAGTAGCGCATAAAGGCTTGTCATAACCACCTCAACTAAACCCAGCGGGAGAGCAATCGGTGTTGCCTGAACAGCCATGCTCACGGAGTAGACCACCATGGTTTCATAGACTTTCCCAGATATTTCGCTAAAGCCCAAAGCATAAAAAACAAGGAAGTATATGCTTAAATGGAGAAGCCATGCAAAAAGACTATAACTTACGGATTTCACCAAAGTCTTATGGTTTACTCCGAAAGACTTAAATCCACTACAAAAATATGATAGGTTACGCTGGGCTTTCTCCCTAATCTCCGAGAGGTTGAATTTGCCCCTAATTAACAGGTCGGCGGATTTTATTAAAAAGTTAATCAGCTTCTCGGCTGCATCTTCCTTTAATGATAGGTAAAGTAAAATCGCTATAAAGAGCACCGAGCCTGAGATCGTCGCTAACATAAGAGTAATTATTTCCGCAGTAATTTTACGCTTCAAGATAAATATTGACGAGGATAGAAGACTGCTTAAGGTTATAAATGTTGTTATTATACGATGCCCAGCCACTGAAGCGACTATTTTTCCAGGCGGATCTCCAGTTTCCTTATGGACAAGATACACGCGCGTAATCTCCCCAGAGACGGTCTCTAATGGAATCACTAAATCTATGAAGAGCCCTAGCCAGCAGTAAACTAATGATTTTTTGACGCTTACGTTTATTGACAGAGCTTTCATAAGCTCATTCCAGCTCATTGAGTAAAAAAGCGTACTTACTATTAGAGCGATGATGGTAAGTGAGTAGCAGAATAAATAGTCGTAAGGGTTGATTTGTCTAAAAACCTCAAAGATATCATTAAAGCCAACAAAGAAATACAAATATAGGAGAAATATCAATGGTCCAGCAATAATGAATGCTACTAATGTTTTGATCGACCTTTTTTCCATGTTAAATCAACCAGAATTAACCTTAAATAAGTAAATAAATGTAATGTGCTTATAAGCGCATTAGGGATTAGCTAGCGAGAGCCTCACATGATTAAAGTAAAGGCTGTAATCTTCGATTTAGATGATACATTGATAAAATCTAAAATAAATTACGAGAGAATGAAAAATTTAATAATAGATTTTCTAGCAAGCGTAGGGGTGGCATCTGGACTTTTAAACAAGAACATGCCGAACTTTGAGATAGTCAATGCGGCCAAAATGGACCTAAGTGGAAAAGTAAGCCGGTGTGAAATTGAAAAAATTCTCAACAAAGTCAACGACATTATGGATGAGGTTGAGTTGAAATCGTTGGGGGATGCTGAATTAATGGATAACGCCTTAAGTACCCTAAAGGAATTAAAGAAGATGGGGCTTAAGGCGGGTATTGTAACTAATGGCTGTAGGAAGTATGCTGAGGAAATAATGAGCAGATTTTGCTTAGGTAAGTATGTTGACGCCATTGTTGCCAGAGACGACGTGTCTAATCCTAAGCCCGATCCGGAGCACCTTCTACGCGTTTTGGAGATCTTAAATGTGCCTGTTGAAGGGGCGGTTTTCGTTGGGGACCACTGGATAGATGCGTTATGCGCTAAGAAAGCCGGGGTGCCCTTCATTCTGCTACGTAGCAGAACACGCATTTTCAAAGAGGCTGAAGAGATGTCGTATGCAAAAATAAACACTTTAAGGGACATATTGCTTCTACTTCAGTGCGGAAAAGAAGAGATTCGAAACAATTATTAGTTTCCAGCCTTTCTTATAAGGTTAAAAATGAGAACAATCTACGCTTCAAAACATTCGGGTGCTTAAAACAATGGAGTACGCCGTTGAAACATTTGATCTAACAAAAATATTTGAGAATAAAGAGAAAGGGGTTAAACGATACATTAAGGCAGTTGACCACGTAAACATTAAGGTTAAGACAGGAGAATTTTTCGGCCTATTGGGTCCTAACGGGGCTGGGAAAACAACCCTCATAAAGATACTGTGCACGATCATACTTCCAACCGAGGGAAATGCCAAAGTAAATGGGTACGACATAATTAAGGAACCGCATAAAGTTAGAAGCAGCTTCGGATGGTTCCATGGCGAAACAGGCGGGCGATCACTATATTGGAGACTTAATGCTGAAGATAACTTGAGATTTTATGCATACCTTCAGAATGTTCCCAAGGATATTGCTGAAAAGAGAATTGATGCACTGTTAGAATTTTTTGACTTAACCGAGGATAGGAAAAAGCTGGTTAAGGATTACTCAACCGGCATGAAGGTTAAGGTTATGCTCGCAAGATCTCTACTTCACAACCCACCGATTTTATTTATGGACGAACCCACGATAGGACTTGATACAATAAGCGCCGTTGAGACAAGAAGGCTTCTCAGGGCTCTAAATACTGAACTGGGCAAAACAATAATTTTCACAAGCCACAACATGTTTGAGGTTGAGCAGCTTTGTGAAAGAGTTGCCATAATGAGAGATGGAAAGATAATTGTGGACGCGTCGCCTTCAGCTTTAAGAGATATGCTTCGTGACATACACGCCGTAGAAGTGGAGATTAGGGAAGCTAACAATCTCCAAGAAGTCATTAAAAGTTTAGGCGACCTTCAAATAGTTAAACAAATCGTGGAGGTCAAAAATGACCCGTACAATGTTGTCATACGCTTACAGGTTGACAATGAATATGATGCAATACCCCTTATAGCCAGCAAACTACGCGCCATGAATGCTAAAGTTTTAGCGGTTAGGAGATCCGAGCCGACCCTTGAGGACATATTTGTAAAACTAACTAGGAGGGAAACCGTATGAAGATTGAGGATTTAGTAGCCTTGTTCAAAGAGGATATGCCTCGTATATCATCCAACATCGTTCACGTATGGGCTGTTTTCTGGGCTAACTTCAAGATCTTCCTATCCTACAGAACATGGGTTATCACTGAAACCATAAGCACAGTGGCTTCAATAGCGATGTATTCTTTCATGGGCCTACAAGTGGATGCCAGACGGGTTGCCTTAGCCGGATATGGTGAGGTCGGCTGGTTGTCCTTTGCCCTTGTCGGCGTAGCAACAGCGAACTACCTGTGGATGTGCATAAGTAGATTAAGCCACTCGCTACAGCATGAAATACGTGAGGGAACGCTTGAGCAGATAATTGCGTCGCTTATAGATATGAAGTCCTATATTATTGGTCAATCGCTTAGGGGATTCATTGTCAGCGGATATTTTATGCTTGGTGTAATGATCGTTGGAATTGCCGTGTTGAATGTTCCATTGGTAATCAACTTGAACACAGTTTTCTCCTTTATAGTTATAATTCTGCTTATGGTTCTAAGCTACGCGGGAATAAGCATAATGGCATCCGGCCTAGTATTAGTTTATAAGAAGGGCGACCCCCTTACATTTCTATTTGCCAGCATAACCGAGTTTCTAGGTGGGGTTCTATTCCCACTGAAATATCTTGAAGCGTATCCGGCGCTTTGGGCCATGGCGTGGCTAATGCCATACACTTACGCCCTAGATGCCTCAAGAAAAATACTGTTAAACGGAGCGACGCTTTTTTCATTAGATGTCTTAAAAAACGCTGCCATACTGATAATTTACGCCATCGTGTTTATTCCCATGGGTTTAAAAGTTTTTAGATGGGGGGTTAATCGGATAAGGTATGAGGGGACAGTTGCAACCTACTAGGGGGTGGTTTAATTGGACATTGACAAGATCGTCGCCGTAATCTCCGAGGAGGTCCCCAGAAGGAAAAATCCAGTTCACCGCATAGTCCTCTCCTTCATAGTTAGGGATTTAAAAGTATGGTGGACCTATAAGTTCTGGCTTACACTTGACATCGCAGGCATGATTCTTTTCGTAGTGACATATTATTTGTTCTCTCTGATTACAACATCGCAGCAGATTCAAGAAGCCGGGTATATAATTGGAGGCTACTTCACTTTCGCCCTTATAGGCATAGCATTCCAGCAATACGTTCATTTCGCTGTTCAAAGCATAAATGAAAGCATAAGGGATGAGCAATGGAATGGAACTATGGAAACAATACTCTCAACGGCAACGGATTTCAAGATCTTCCTCCTAGGCGAAGTATGCTTCTCATTTATAGTTTCATCAGCCCTACTGTTAATGTCGCTATTTGTCGGCGTAATGCTTGGAGCCAAAGTCTATGCGACACCCGCTTCAATTCTATCGGTCATAGTGCTAACTATACTTTTAATAGTAAGCCACATGGACATAGGGATTCTGAGCACCGGAGTAATAATGAAGATTAAGCAAGGGAACCCAGTTACATGGGCATTCTCATGGCTAAGCCAGCTTGTATCAGGCGTGTTCTATCCGCTGAGGCTTCTACCCTGGTATCTTGAATGGATTGGGAGAATATTCCCATTAACCTACTCGCTGGACGGAATTAGGCTTTGTCTGCAATCTGGAAAAGATTTAGCCTCGCCGGAAATATTAAACAACGTCATCAGCCTACTAATATTCATAATCATAGCAACCCCAATCTCTATCTACATATTCAAAAAGGGGTATGACGCTGCGAGGAGAGACGGTTCTTTAGGGCAGTACTAAAATCCTTTTAATTGAGGCGCCCAAACAGAAATACGGAGAAAGCATTTTTATTCAGGTTCAAATATCTAAAAATGAAGATTCTCAAGTCCCCAAGGCGATCAATAAATCTATATCGGAGTTAATTGTATGGGATGTGTGGAAGATGGCATATGGAGTTTCTCGACAATCTTATTGATGCTTGTTTGGGAGCGCTGCCCTTAGATCTTCTAGTTTTTGGAAAGATTGTAGATGTATATCGCAATAATATTTCTGAAGGCTACATCGGCATAAAGAACGGCTTAATAGTTTATGTTGGTTCAAAGCCTAAAAGGGCAAGGGAAACTATTGAGCACCCCTCAGAATATATTCTGCCCGCATATATCGATGGACACATTCACATTGAAAGTTCACTAATGACCCCAAGCACATTCGCGAAGGCCGTTATTCCAAGAGGCACATGCTGCGTCATAGCCGACCCGCATGAGATTGCAAATGTGATGGGATTAGAGGGCGTAAAATTCATGATTAATGATGCGAAAAGATCACCGCTTAAAATTTATTTCATGATTCCATCATGCGTTCCATCAACGCATTTAGAAACTTCGGGTGCTGAAATAGGCTTAATGGAGATAAAAAAGCTGAAACGTTTTAAACAGATAATGGGACTAGGCGAAGTCATGAATTATTGGGGAGTAATAAAGAAGGATAGGAGCATTTTGGAGAAGATAAAAACCTGCAGCGGGATGATCATTGATGGACATGCACCAGGACTTAAAGGCGAGGAATTATGCGCATACGCTTTAGCTGGAATAACCTCAGATCATGAGGTGACAAGCATTGATGAGGCTGAGGAAAAAATGTCTCTCGGAATGTGGATCATGATCCGGGAAGGCTCAACAGCCAAGAACCTCTCAAAACTGATCAAGATAATCTCAAAGGGTTGCCCGGAGAGATCCATGCTTGTAACCGACGATAGGCATTCTGGCGACATATTGAACGAGGGACACCTAGACCACTGCCTCAGAAGAGCCGTTGAAGAGGGATTAGATCCAGTGGACGCCGTGAAAATGGTGACCCTTAAGCCGGCTGAGTATTTTGGGCTTAGGGATTTAGGCGGCCTATCTCCCGGCAAATCTGCAGACATAGTGATCGTAAACAATCTTAAGGAATTTAAAGCATCTGTTGTTCTGATAAACGGAAAAATTACTGCTAAAAACGGACTATACTTAGGCATTAGCAGGCCCGCAGCGCCTCCTAAAAAGATTCTGAGAAAGATCGTTAACATAGGCGCATTCAAACCTAAGGACTTATGTATAAAACATCCCAGCAGAATGAAGGGTAAAGTAAAAGTCAGGGTCATAGGCTTAATTAAGGATCAGATAATCACTGATGAGATTCACTGCGATATGGAATTAGTTAATGGCGAGGTTAAACCCGATCTTGAGCGTGACATATTAAAGATATGCGTTTTAGAGAGACATGAAGGAACGGGCAGGGTTGGGAAGGGATTCGTGATGGGATTTAATCTTAAAGAAGGTGCTTTTGCATCGACGGTTGCCCATGACTCGCACAATATAATCGCAGTTGGCACAAACGATGAAGACCTCTACAAAGCCATTATAAGGCTAGGCGAAATAAATGGAGGACTGGTTGTCGCAAGCAGGGGAAAAATACTTAAGGATCTTCCGCTTCCCATAGCCGGATTAATGACGACAGAAGATGCATTTAAAATATCTGAGAAAATGGAATCTCTAGAAGAGGCGGTTTCGAAATTAGGCTGCAAAGTCAAAAGCCCATTCACAGCTTTGTCCTTCCTCTCTCTGCCAGTAATTCCTAAGCTAAGGATAACTGATTATGGACTTATAGATGCTAAGAAATCTAAAATCGTAGAATTGTTCATCCCTTAATTGAGAGAATTTAAGCATGAAAAATCGCCTAATCCACTAAAGCGGCATAAAAAAATTAAGAGTCACGTTATGAATTAATAAGGCTGATATAAAGTTATAGGGGCTTAGAAGTTAGCTATAAATAGGTTTGAGTGCGTTTTTCAACCCTACTTCATGAAGAACCCCAGCAGTGCCTCAAATGATAAGCTTCACCAATGAAATGGCAGAGGCGGCTAGGGTTTCTTAAAATTTCAAGAGAAAAGCAGAAAAACTAGAATTGTTTTTGCACTCTTTAATTAGCATTTTTAGCAATTATAAAGGCGATTATAATAGCAAAACAGTACCTACCCCCTCCCCCTCCCCCTCTAAAATTTTTATGGGTTCTGCCAAAAGATAATCTCCCGGATGTTTGGATGGATAAAGCATAAATTCATCAATATTACCATTATTTTTGGTGGTTTTGTTGACCAAGGCCCTTTATTTAGCGGATAGCTATCTTAAGGAGTGCGACGCAACGGTTGTTAAGGTTACGCAGGGCAAGTACGTGGTTCTAGATCAAACAATATTCTATCCTAAGGGCGGAGGACAACCTCACGACACTGGCGAAATAATACGTGGCGATGAGGTTTTTAACGTTGTTTACGTTGGAAAGTTCGGCGATGAAATATCACATGAGGTTGATAGGGAAGGACTAAAGGAGGGTGACAAGGTTCGCTGCTTTCTAGACTGGGAGAGACGATATAAATTTATGCGCAGCCATACGGCTGCACATTTACTTGCATCATTGATATAC